>JADFHG010000226.1 GCA_022567365.1 Planctomycetota bacterium
CGAACATCCACCGAAATACAACCCGGCGAAACCGTCGAGCACGCATACGACGTCGTCGAAGTTGACCGTTCCGCCCGAGTTGTTCGTGTCGCCCCAGATCCACGTGGTCACTTCGCCGCCGCAAGTCGTGGGACCGTTTGCCGCCTCCGAGCCTACGATGTAGTCCGTGAGCGGCAGAATCTCCAGATCCGCAACGTACGTCGTACCCCACGTCGCCGCGGGAAGGTACACCGGCGCCGCGTCCAATTCCGCGATGTTGAAGCCGTCGACCAGCACCGGCGCCTGGGCGTACAGGTCGAAGCAGGCGGCCGCGTCACGGACACGAATTGCCACGTCAACCCCGTCGTCGACCGGCGTGACCGCGAGATACCGAGGACCGGCTACGCCGACCGCAGGGGGTGTCAGAATGAGATCGCCTTCGCATTCGTCCGGCACTCCGTTGTTGTTGCAGTCTTCGCTCGAACCAGTGGCAATGTCCAATTCGTCGTCCAAGCCGTTCTCGTTGCAGTCCTCGCCTGACAAGAAAACCTCTTCGATTGTGGGATTGAAACCGCAGGCCGGCAATCGAGTGCCTACGAGGCAAGTGGGCGTAGACCCCGCGGGGCCTACAAAAAGATCGATTCCTCCGAAATTCCCCGTAGCGAGGGATAGAAATACGGTGCTTTCTTCGTCGATCGTAGCCTCTGTCCCTACGGCGAGAAGGGAAGTCACGCTGCAACCCTGCGATACGACTGCGCTGTTGATGCTCGCCGCGAACGCCTGCGCCACCTCGAGCGTCGTTCCGTCGACGCCGCCGACATTGAGCACCTCGAAGGGCGAGAAATCCGCAATACTGGACTCAATCCGCCACGACCAGGGTGTGCCGTTGCCGGGCCCCGTCAGTTTGTACGTTGTGTACGTGTTGAACGGTGGGACGGTGAGCGGGCAAACAAACTGAGTGGCATCCGGCCCCTTAGCGGAAACCAAAACCTCACTGTTTACTCCAGGCTTGAAGAGATCGATTGCGACGTTGGCGTCCACCGGTGGCCCGTCGGCCGTAAACCCGAAGTTATACATCGTGCCCCAGCGAACGGCGTTGGCGTTGACATTGACATTGAAATCGTCCGTCGCCCAGCCAATCTCCGCGCCACCGTTGCTAAAGGCCCAGTCGGTTCCGTCGTACGGATCACCCGAGTGGTAAGGTACGTCGCGAAAATAGATATCGGTCACGTTGACGCCCGATCCGATCGGCACGCGAAACCCCTTCGCGGACTGGTCGGAAGTGAGGTTTTGAATGGCGTATTCGTATCGCCATTGGCCGCCGCCCAGGTCCGTCACCGCGTATCCGAGAAACATTACGGTCGCTAGAGTCCCTGTCGGACCATCCTCTCCAGTGTCGACGATCTCGATCTTCACCGACGGGTCCTGGTCCTGCCATGCGTATATCCCCGGATCCTCGCGCTGCGTCGGTCCGCCGCCGTTCACGGTCAAGTTCGAATTGACTGTGATGCGCCGCCACGACGCGTTATTGGCCGCGTTGCCCCAATCAGCGTCGTCCGCAGCGACATACTGCGACTCGATGAAATACTCGGCGCCCGGATTCTGCCCCGGGTCTATCTCCGATACGAGCACCTGAATGCGCCCGCGAATCGTTGAATTTCCCGCCGGGCTCGGGCCTCCTCCCACGTGCGCTCCGGTGGCCGCGTTCACCATGGTCTTTGATCGCCCACTGCCCCCGTCGTTGAGCGTCGCCCAGTAGGTGTCCGCGCAGCCGACGCCCAAGGTGTCGCAGTTGGTGCCCTGGCATGTCCCGACGCCGCCGGGGGGACCACACTGCGATTCCGTTTCATTGACCGCGCAGAAACCGTGCTTGAGCCAACTCTGGCCGATCTGCTCGAGGCGAGTGTACGGCTCCCCAGGTACTTGGTTGTACCGAAACATGTTCTGGCCGATCACCGGGTGATCGTCTGGTTGGTTGCCGCTATCGTACCAATCCAACGGCATGTCCCCCATGTTGCACGATTGGGTAGCTATGGAGTATGCGGCGATGCCGCTGTTTTGCCCGTAGTAATGAATGTCGTTCGAATCGCCGCCGGTGACGCCGACGTCGTAGACGATTACGTCGGGACCGATTATTCCCGCGGGCACACCGCCGCCGCCTCGATTGCCGTCATCTACGGTCACCATCGGTTCGGCCGCGCGATCTGACTCGGCGAATTCCTCAGACCTGACGTCTTCGGCCAGGGCGCGTGTTCGCCCGCGCGCCGCCAACATGATCAACCCACCAACGACGACCAGAGCTACAATCGTATAGAGCGAATTGCGCATGATTCCACTACTCCCAATCGACGCCTTGCAAACCCAATATGGAGGGAGTTGGCGGCTAGCCTCCGACGCATTGTAGCGCCGGTTTCTCCGGCCGACACGCACCCCCCAACAAACAAGCCACCCCCGTCGGTTACCCCGCCGACGCGATTCGACCGGACCCACCGTCTTTAGCAAACCCCCCAGTTGAACCCGTAGGTTAACCCAGAAGGGCGCGCAACGCAAGAAAAGAGAAACTTTATTTGTGCTCAAGGGCAATAATAGCGACCGCACGGACCTTTGGCGTCGCGTGCGGGGAGGCTCCTGACCGCCTATCGGGCCAGCGCCGGCGCGTCGAACGCCCCGGCACGCCGGCGCGGCGCCATGCCTTGCGTTGGTCGGTGTCCGAGAATACGACCGCGGCGCGTTTCTCGGCGATGCGGCATAGCGCCGTCGAGCGGACGCCCTCATCACCGTCGCGACTAATCGGACCCCATCGGCGCTCGCCGCACGTTGGCCGGTTGCATATACCGGGCTGTCGTGCGCGTTGGACGCTACCCATTCGTAGCGTTATCGGAACACTCCGCTGATCTGATCGCCTTAGTTGGCCGTTGCAAGTCTCCGCGCGGTTCGGTAGCCTAACAGCCTGTTGAGAAAGTGTTGTCCACCCGAGTTAGTAGCGTCCGCCCCCCGCGGCGGACGTAGGACGGCGATAGCAGGTTCGAAAACCACGTCCGCCACAGGGGGCGGACGCTACGCGGACTTCTTCAACAGGCTGCTAAGGAGCCGAGATGCAAAATGCCGCACATCGCGGCGGTTATGGCGAAGGGGCGTTTGGATCGAGGAGAAACGTATGGCGTGCCTGATCGTAACCAAGGGTCAAGAAGTCGGTAAATACTTTCAACTCGGAAATCGCACGTTGGCCGGTGGGCGCGATCCCTCCCGCGAGATTCAAATCGTCGATCCGACCGTATCGAGGAAGCACTTTCTCATCCGAAAGGACGGCGACGGGCACGCGATCGTTGAAATGAGGGCGAAGAACGGGATCGTCGTGAATGGTGAGACATACTCGGAGAAGAAACTCGCGGACGGCGACGAGATTCAGGTCGGCGAAACGACGCTGACCTATTACGACGACGACCAGCCGGACCGAACCAACGCCCTCGAACAGTTTCGTGCGGCCGGCCGCGAATACCGCGAGGACCGAACGCTTAGCGGCGGTTGACGGGTCAATCGACGTGGTTGGCCTACGCTCATCGGCGCTTAAAGGCCGCCGCGGTGGTGTCCGCTGCTTCGTCAACGACGGGTGGCCCACCTCGTTTCGAGGTGGGGCAGACGATGATCCACGGGCCGCCTGCCGACCATGTCGTATCATCCAGCCTCCACCTTCAGAGAAGGCGGGACGGGTGGCCCACCTCGTTTCGAGGTGGGGGAAACGATGATCCACACGCCGCCTGCCGACCCTGTCGCAACATCCAGGCCCCACCTTGGGAGAAGGTCGGGCACCCGTCGACGTATTTGGGTGTTCCACGGCCGCCGCGGGGGGCGGCCGCTACTTTCTCGACGGGCTGCCGGAGCGTCCAGGCTGCGACATGTGATCACAGTGTGTAGTAGTTCTGGTAGTGTTCGAGGATTGCGCCGTCCACCTCGAAGATCAGCGCGATGAGGGCCGCACGCATCCACATGCCGTTGCGCACCTGGGCCCAGTATTTGGCCTGTGGTAGGGAATCCAATTTTTCATCGAGTTCGCCGCGCCGCGGGAGCGGGTGCATGATTACCAGATTGGGCTTGAACTGCGGTGCCATATCGAGTGTGAGGGAGTATCGAGAATAGTCGATCTTCTTGGATTCGCCGGCGACGTCGTGCTCGTCCTGGAGCCTGGTCATGTAGATCGCGTCGCACTCGCCGACCCATTTTTGTAAGTCGTCCGCCATCTCGAATTCGACGTCGGACCGCCGCATGTATTCGACGATGTCCTCCTCGGGCGCCAATTCCGGCGGCGAGATGTATACGAGTTTCACACCGGGATACCGCGCGAGAAGATAAGTCAACGAGCGTACCGTGCGGCCGCGCTTCAGGTCTCCGACGAATGCAATCGTCTTGCCGACGAATGGGTTGCAATGGTAGCGGCGGGAACCACGGACGCTCGTCGGCGTCGTGAAACAGCGAAACAGCGTGTAGACGTCGAGCAGCGCTTGCGTGGGGTGTTGGTCCTTGCCCGACCCGCCGTTGATCACGGGGATCGTCCGGGGCATGTGTTCCAAAATACGGGCGACGTGCTCGGCGAAGCCCGCCTTGGGGTGGCGCATGATGATGATGTCGAAGTATTGGCTGAGGACGCGAACGGTGTCCTCCTCGGACTCTCCCTTGACTTCCGACGAGGTCTTGGGGTCTCGCACGGTGTTGTACCGGAGGCCCAAGACCTGACAAGCCGCGGTAAACGAGAGGAAGGTCCGGGTCGACGGCTGCGTGAAATAGAGCATTGCCCGTCGATAATTGAGCAGCGTCGTGAGAAACTGCGTCCCTTGGCGGGTCGCCGAAATCGCCCGGATCATCTCGGAGAGTTCGCACAGTTCGCTGATGACGTTCGTGTCGAACTGCTGGGCCAATACGGCGTGAAAGATCTTGCTGTTGCGATTCAGAAAGGCGACACGTTCAGCGGTATCGCTCTGAAGTCCGTCTGTGATGTCTGTTTCGGCGGTAGACTGCATACTCGCCCCTCGGCAACGATCGAGGCATCGCGTACCTGCGATCCACCAGCCGACTTACGGCCGGTCCTCCGAGCGCACAATAGAACCCACCTTTCTCGATTTGTCAATCTCCTCCTGCGGCAGCGGGATCGGTGCCGTAGTGGTACGGCCCCTACCGCGCCGGGCGGCGGGGATCGGCATGGCCGGATGGGCGACGTTGGGCCGGTCGCATTCCGCGGCCTCGACATAGGTCGCATGGAGGCATACCTCGGTCTGCACGGCGGGGCGCCGGGGCTGAGAATCGCGGTTGGCAACGGCTTCGGGACTCTCGTGGGCGCCTGCCGCATCGCGGCCTGGCACGAGATTTTTCTGCAGACCGGTCCCGCTGGTCAGGCCGGACGGAACCGTCTCAACGGTCGCGAATCTGAACACGCCCACCAAACCGATCAGAAAGACGATGGCAGCCGCCGCCGAGAAACGCGCATACCGTACCCACGGCGGACGATATGCCTCCAACGCGGCGTCGAATATCGCCCCCTCGCTAGAGCTAGTGCCCTGTCTCCTCGCCAGATCACCGTCAAGGTAGTCGAGGATGTCGCCCAAGGCGAAGAGGATCCCAGCAGTCCATAACGGTAGGGTCAGGATACAGATTGAGGTCCCTACACCGCCTACCAAGAAACCGGCAAAGGAGATTCGATTAGGAGTGATCCAGCGATACTGGGCCAGACGCCCCGCGAGGGACCCTGTAAACCGCCTGTAAAGGTCATCAACGACGTTTTCCGGTATTCTGGGGATAGTCCCTCCTGAAGATTATGGTTATTGAGGCGTTCTGCACGGTTTAATCATCATGCTGCGTTGAGTAACTGCTCATACACCTTCAAGTACTTTAGCCCCATTACCTGACTGCTGAAATGTTGCTCTACATGCCTCCTGCACTGTGCCGGATCAATCTGGTCCACCTTGCCGACGGCCTCGACCATTTCATCAGGAGAGTCAACTATAAAGCCAGTCTGCCCATCAACAATCACCTCAGGCACCCCTCCCCGGTTGAACGCTAATACCGGCGTCCCACAGGCCATTGCCTCGAGGAGCACAAGACCAAACGGTTCATCCCAACGGACAGGCATCAGGAAACAATAAGCATGCCCGAACCACACGTCTTTCTGCGCGTCGTCTAGCTGCCCGATGTAGACGGCAGGTTCCGGGCAAGCCAACACACGTTCTACAACCTCCTCGAGATAAGAAGGCGTCACGGGGATGCGGCCGATGTGGGGCATTACCCTCAGCCGTGGACCGAATTGGTCGAAATAGTCCGGTTCCATGATAGGCCCTGCTAGAACCAGCTTTCGTCCGGCTCTTTCCGCCACCTCTAAGGCGATATCCTGGCCCTTGCGCCGCATGATTCTGCCAAGACTAAACAGATAGTCTTTCTTTGTGCTCCTGAGGTGGTAATCCTCGACGAAGATGCCGTT
>JADFHG010000227.1 GCA_022567365.1 Planctomycetota bacterium
AAGTCCGTGCGGAGGGAACGTAGCCGACGACGTCCTACCCCGGCAGCCTGTTGAAGAAGTATGTGGGACCGACTTTCCAGTCGGTCAAACGCCGCAGGCGGGCCGAAAATGACCGACTGCGGGCCAGCCCGCTTGCGGGGTCGGTCCCACAATACCGGTTGTTCTTCAACAGGTTTCCATGCAGTGTGATTCCATGTACGGGATGCATAGGAACCGGCCGGATCGTTGTCGCTACCGCGACCCATTGACGCTCACTCCGCCGGCCGATCGTTCGGTGCTCACATGATCGCGAAGTAGGTCCGGCAGGCGTTGTCGAACCCCTGTTTGGTCATTTCGGCCGGGCGGCTCCGGTATTTGGATTCGTTGACGATCTGTTGCAGGAGGTCGCGCGGATGGCAGCAACGGAACGGGCGATTGTTCGGTCGATAGTGTACGTCGATCAGGTGATCCACGGCGTCCTCGTTGTAGTCGAGACCGAGCGACGTCGCCATGATCTGCATGAGTTCTCGAAACTCCGCCTCCGTGGGATCGACGATGTTGATTTTGTAGGGGATTCGCCGAAGGAACGCATCGTCGACGAGCTCCCTGGGTTCGAGGTTCGTCGAGAAGATGATGAGCTGTTCAAACGGAACCCGGATCTTCTGGCCGTTGGCCAGCGTTAGGAAGTCGTAGCTCTTTTCGAGCGGGACGATCCAGCGATTGAGCAGTTCGTCGGGGTTCATCCGCTGGCGCCCGAAGTCGTCGATGACGAGCGTGCCGCAGTTGCTCTTCAGTTGCAGCGGGGCCTCGGTAATCTTCGTATGCGGGTTGTGCTGGAGCTCGAGCGAATCCATCGTGAGCTCCCCGCCGACCACGATCGTCGGGCGTGTGATTTTGATCCACCGCGTGTCATGCGCCTGCTCCTTGATCGGAGAAGAGGCGTCGGCAATCGCGTCGTGCGTTTGCGGATCGTAGAGCTGTATGATCTCGCCCTCGACGAACAAGGCGTACGGAATCCAAATGGGCAGACCGAAGCATCTCGTCACGCGCTCGGCGATGCTCGTCTTTCCGTTGCCCGGAAACCCAAACAGGAACATCCCCCGGCCGGAGTTGATCGCCGGACCGAGTTGCGCGAGCATCTCGGCGTTGATCAGCAGATCACGAAACGCGTCCTTGAGTTCGCTGGGACCGGGCGTTTCCAGATGGAGCGACTGAGCCGCGACCGATGCCACGTAGTCCGCGAGCGGCACCGGCGCGGTACCGCTATAGGCACATTCCGATACATAGCGCTGAGCGGTTTCGTGCCCCGCCTCGGTAAGCGTGTACTCGAAGTCGCCCATCGAGGCGGACCCCTTGTACACGATGAGCTGGCGGCTCTTGATGTCGGTGAGCATCCCGAGGAGTTGTTTGCCCGGTACGCTCAGCTCCTTTGACATGCCACGGCACGTGTTCGACCCGACGGCCAGGAGATGCTTGAACACGAGGGACTCGATCAACTCATCGGGAAGTCCGAGGTCCGCGAATGTCTCGCATTCGGGAGGTGTAAAGGGTCCTTGGCGTTCGGCCGGCGGCAAAGTGTCGGCAACGACCGGCGGCGGTGTGTCGACGACGACCGGCGCCTCCGTGACTTGGGCCTGCACCGGGTTTGTCGAACGCTGCGCCGCGCTCAACTGCATTTGGATTCGTTCCATACTATTGGCTGTAAGCATCGCTTCGGTCTCGCGGTCGCGAATGACAATGGGCGGCAGTGATCGCCCACCGTTCGTCCGCGCGCCGGGTTTTCTTCTCATTGGATCGGCCGTCAAGCGCGGCCCATGGAATTATTCAATACGGAGCGCGGATGGGCAATCATCCCGGCGACGAACCACCACGCCCGTGGTGCGCGGGGCGTCCCATCGCGCTTTGGCGACTCGGTGTGGTTGATCTTATCGGCTACCCACGCGCGTCGCTGTCCGGGCGCCGGGGACGTCGCCGGAAGGAAAGCTTCGGAAACCATCTGTTTTCCGGACGGATCGATGCAAGAAAACCATCAAAGACGCTAGACGCTGACGATGGCGGGTCGCACCACGAGCACCAAGACGTAACGGCCATCACCAATGGTCTTGGATTCCCGCATCGCTCGAATACTTGATCGCTTGCGTCCGCGGAGAACGCAGGTGTGGAAGGCCTCGGCATATTGCATAGTCCGCAAGGTCTCCGTGAACTACAAGTACGGCAGTCGCTAGTGGTCCGGCACACATCAACTGAGGGATGGGTGCCATGGGCAAGCCATTACTTGCCCGTGTCGTTGGGAACCTGCGGCGCACGGGCAAACAAGGTTGCCCAGGGCACCCGCTGGCAAGGCCGGCTTGCTGGATTGAGTCCCATCCACCAACTCACGCGAGTGGGAGCGCTATCAGCCTGTTGCAGAAGCATGTGGGACCGACTTTCCAGTCGGTCAAACGCCGCGGGCGGACCGAAAATGACCAACTGCGAGCCAGCCCGCTTGCGGGATCGGTCCCATAAAACGGGTTGTTCTTCAACAGCCTGCTAACCGACAATAGCCGCAAGAAGTCCGTTCTGGGCGTGCATTCGGTTCTCCGCCTGGTCGAAAATGGCCGAGTTGGTCGTGCGCGACGTGGCGTAGTCAATCTCGTCGCCGTAGTGGGCGGGAAGGCAGTGCAGAATCATCGCGTCAGCGTCGGCGATTCTCATGGTCTCGCCGTCGATGCGGTATTTCTCGAAGATCTTCTTTCGGGCTTGGGCCTCCGCCTCCTGCCCCATCGACGCCCATACGTCTGTGTATAGCACGTCGGCGCCGGCGGCGGCCGACAGGTCGTTCGTGACCGTGATTCGCGAGCCCGTGGTCGCGCCGACCTCACGTGCCTTTTGCGTGACTTCCGCCAGCGGCTCGTACCCTTCCGGTGTGATGACGGTCATGTTCATGCCCACGAGCGCCGCGCCGTACATGAGCGAGTGGGCGACGTTGTTGCCGTCGCCGATGTAGCACGTCGTGAGACCGTCGAGGCGACCCTTGCGCTCGAGGATGGTGAGGAAGTCGGCAAGGATCTGACAAGGATGCTCGAAATCGCTGAGCCCGTTGATGACCGGGACCGTCGCGTGCTTCGCGAGATCCTCGACGATCGCGTGGCCGAAGACGCGGGCCATGATGACGTCGACGTAACGCGAGAGCACCAGCGCGATGTCCTCCGTTGTTTCGCGCTTGCCGAGGCTGATGTCGGTCGGCGAGAGGTAGATCGCGTGCCCGCCCATGCGCGTCATGCCGGACTCGAACGAGACCCGGGTGCGCAGGGACGGTTTTTGGAAGATCATGGCCAGCGTCTTGTCTTTCATTGGACGATGGGGATATCCGTCCCGCTTGCCCGCTAGCCCGCGGTTGAGTATCTCGACGATTTCCTCGCCGGACAGGTCGAGCATGGAAAGGAAGTGTCGGCCTTCAAGATTCAAACCCATGTGAGCATCTCCGCGGTGTCACGCATCGCCCACGGCTGGGGTCTGGGGAATACGCCCGGGGGCGACCGGCAAGCCGGTCATACCGGTGCCGGTGTGTTACAGCGCCTACCTTACGACGGTTTGTCCGTGTGTCCACCAGACGTCGGTGCAACGTCTTTCGATCGCATCGGCGTCGCACGTTCCCGGAAACGTACGACCCGCCGCCGCCACGACCTTGTAATCGCCGCCCCAATGACCCGAGGCCGGAAAGCCTCGCGTTGTGCCTTCTGCGTCGGGTGCCATGGTCAAGGGCAGCGCGGCCATGCGGAACGGCGTCCGAAAAGTCCACGCCCGCGCCTTCGGCCTGGGCGTGCCACTCCGCCGAACGATGACCTGGATCAGTTCTTATTTGACAGGCACCTTGACCTTTCTCGCAGCGGTCCCGGCGGTGGCGTCGTGCTCAGCCGCGCCCTGAACAGAGAACCCTTCGCATGCTCCGCAAGCATACGGTCGCGGTGGGATACCGGCTTGCTGGAAGCCCGCCGACGGCCACGATTCTCGCGACCGGGGATTTGCATATTGGGCGCGGTCCGGCGGGGCGCCGATACACATCCAGAGGCCGGCAAGCCGCCGGCAAACCGGCCAGCCGGTTGGCCGGTTGGTTCCGCTCGCATGGTTCAGGCAGAGAAGGTCTGCCACGACCCCTTGTTATCGGCCACTCGTGGAGGAGGCTGTCAGTAGGGAAGTTGTCAGTGAAGAGGTCGTCAGTAGGGAAGTAATGGAGCGTTCCTACTGATAACTGACAACTGACGGCTGATGGCTGATGGCTGACGGCTGACGGCTGACAGCTGACGGCAGACAACTGACTCTCAATCGGAGCACGAAAGACAATGATCCTCGCAAGACGACTTGGGTACGTGCTGTTGCTCTGGCCGGTATCGGTACTCGCACAGGACGTCGGCCCGATAAGCATCGAGGGCGGAATGATCTTCGAGTCCAGGATCATCCCGCCGCCGGAGACCGTCGGGCAGATCCTTCCGGCCGGGGCCGGCGTGACGTTTACCATTACCTTTGACGACGCCGGCGGGGTCTACGCCGACTATCACGATACCATCGAAACCGTTCTCGCGGCGGCCGCCGAGGCGTGGGGCCGATATCTCGACGGCAACGCCGTGATCGAGCTGTTGGTCGATTTCGACGCGATGCCGGACGTGCTCGCGTTCGCCGGTCCGACCGTCGGCATCAACGAAGGACAATTCGTTGACGGTTTCCAGGTTTTCACCGCGGGTACGATTTGGGAAATCGCGGGGCAGGGCGACCCGAATGGTTCCGAAGCGGACGGGATGATCACGATCAATCCCGAGTTCTTCGATTTGTTTACGTTCTATCCCGACCCCGTCGAACCCTTCAAGTATGACCTGTACAGCGTGTTGGTGCACGAGCTCGGGCACGTCTTGGGTTTCTCGGGACACTCGGGCTATTACAGCGGCGAGGGACCATACGCGACGACGTTCGACATCAACGCCGTTTCTGATGGCGCGGGCGGTTTCTTGTTCGACGGTGCGACCTCGATGCCGCTGCACGAGGCGACCATGGGTACGCCGCTTCGCCTCGCGGACAGCGATCCGCCGACCGGTACGCCGGTACACCTGGGGATCAGCAGCGAAATGCTCGACGACCTGGAGCGGGGTCTGTTCGCGGCCGCGGGTACGCTCATGTACCACACTTCGTTTCCCGGTCTGCGCTATGACGTGTCAAAGCTCGAGCTCGCGGTGCTGGCCGACTCGGGGATGCCGATCGCCATGCCCTGCCCCGAGGTCGCCTCGTTCGACGTGACCGACGGCGATGCCGACGGGATCGCCGACTGCGAAGACAACTGCCCCGACAAGCCCAATGCCGATCAAACGGACTCGGACGGCGACGGGGTGGGTGATGATTGTGACGGCTGCCCGAGCAACCCCGACCTGCAATCGCCGGTGGACGGGAGCTGCGATTGCTCGGAAGGTGCGGATGCGGACGGCGACGGCGTGCTCAACTGCGACGACCAATGCCCCGGCGCCGCCGATGTCGACTCCGACGGCGATGGAACGATGGACTGCATAGACGCATGTCCGGATGATCCCGGCAAGACCGAGCCCGGAACGTGCGGCTGCGGACTGCCCGACGATCAGGGAGGCGACGCGTCGGATCTTTGCCCGTGCGACCCGGAGAAGGACGTGCCCGGACCGTGCGGCTGCGGTCAGCCCGATACGGATTCCGACGGTGACGGTACGGCTGACTGCATCGACGAGTGCCCGGAAGACGGGGCCAAGACGTCCGAGGGCGATTGCGGGTGCGCGGTGCCGGATGATGACACCGACGGCGACGGCGTGTCCGACTGCCTCGACGGATGTCCGGACGATTCAGGCAAGACCGACGCAGGTGTGTGCGGATGCGGCGTAGCGGACACCGACGCGGACGGCGACGGCACGGCCGACTGCGTCGATGGGTGTCCGAGCGACGCCGGCAAAATGGCGCCGGGCGAATGCGGCTGCGGTGTGACCGACGTCGACCTGTTCGGCGACGGCACGATTACGTGCGCCGGACCCGGCGGGGCCGTCGACGATGACGAACTCTCTCTCGAGATCATTGACGGCGACGATTCGGGTTCTGGTGACGGTTCCTTGCCGGGAGTCGCACCGAGTCCGCCGGTCGGAGGCGTCTGCGGAGCGGGGATGATCTCGCTATTGTGGGCCGTGGGGGGGCTGTTCGCGTTCATGCGGGCCGCGCGGCGACGCCGATCACGACGTTAGCAGCTTGTTGAAGAACTCCGGGTAGCGTCCGCCCCCCGTGGCGGACGTGGGTATTCAAACCGCTATCGCCGTCCTACGGCCGCCACAGGGGGCGGCCGCTACTTTTGGAGCGGAGAACCACTCTTTCAACAGGTTGTTTGCGCACCCGCATCTTAGCAGTACAGCGCAAAGTCATCACGACCGCGTAGCACAGGCATCCTGCCTGCATCGTAATCGCGGTCAAAGCAGGCTGGAAGC
>JADFHG010000228.1 GCA_022567365.1 Planctomycetota bacterium
CGCTTCTGCTGGTCGGGCCCGGACTCGCCCTGCGCGGTCGCAGGCGACGGAGGACTTGATGGCAAGGCGTCTCGCAAAGACGCCCTAACGGTCGGGGCCACTCAGGCCTGACCAAAAGGCGTTGGGCGGACACCTAGTTTGTCGGAATAATCGGATGATCCTCATGGAATGGAAAGGAGCGATGCGATGTCGCGTCTTACGAGTTTGCTGGTCGGTGTGATCGGGATGGTCGCGTTCTTTGCCTGCGGGACGGGGGTTGCGCGGGGCGGGGTGCAGACGTTCGTGGAGGATTTCGAGGGGTTCGTCGAGGCGGCCGGTCCGGGTCTGCTCGAGATCGACTTCGAGACCCTACCCGACGGCAGCCCGAGCGAGGGCGGGACGCCGATCACCAAGGATTTCAATTACACTGAACAGGGCGTGTTCTTCTGGCCACCGGTTCCCGATCTGTTCGTGGGCGGTAACGAGGTGAACGGATTCAGCTTGCGCGCCGACTCGGAGTCGCATTTCGAAACTACCTGGATCACGGCGGACCTCGTGGACCCGGCGTTCGCGGTAGGGACGTTCTTCGGCGGTGACACCACTCTCTCGGCGTTTGACGAAAACGGGAACCTCATCGCCATCGAGACGTTTTTCGGAGGTGGTCCGGGGCATTTCATCGGGTTTGTGTCAGACACCCCAATCGCCTTTACGAAGAATGAGAGTTTTCTTCCGAGCGAGTCGGTGAGTTCGTATGTTTTTGTTCCGGTCCCCGAGCCCGGTTCTATCGTCCTCCTGGTGCTGGCATCGGCTGCGCTGTGTTGTCGAAGGCGCGGGGCAAACCGGGGGCAAACCGGGCAAACCGGGGACAGTCACCTATAAATGGCGATCGTGCCTACGAAAACCGGTGACTGCCCGCCGTTTCCGTCCCCCGTTTCCCGGGAATAAAGGGAATAAAGACTCCCGACCCCTTTTCTTATCTCGGATGGAAATGCGGCGGACCACGGGGGGTGGCACACCCATGCCAACCGGAATCGCTTATTGGTCCTCGATTATCGCCTCTTCCATGCAGACCCCGTCGACCGGATTACCCACGACGCGGATGATGGTCTCGGGCGCCGGTTCGATTCGCGCACCGGCAAGCTGGGTGCGGATCATGCGGGTCATCAGCGTATCGAGGCGCTGCACGACGTAGCAGGGGATGTGCGGCTCGGCATGGGGGTTTCCGATGCCCGAATCGTCGGTCAGGAAGAGGTATTCGGCCAGGGTGAACAACGCGGCCGTCCGCATGATGTACTCGGCCTCCGCGGCCACACCGCTGGCGGCGACGGGGTAGATGCTCACGCCGAGGCGCCGAAGGTCCATTATGGCATCGAGCGCCTGCGCGGCGTCGGCGTCATGCGGCGGCGCGTCGGCGATGAGGAACATCACGCGGGCCGTCGAGTCCGCGCGCCAGTCGAGCGCGACGGCCTCCTCGAGGGCGAGGTGCATGGCTTCGGGATAATCCCCGCCTCCGGCCGCGCTCTGGTCCGCCAGGTTCGCCTGGAACTCGCTCAGTGAATCGGTGAAGTCGAAGGTCCGCGTCACGTACGCGTCGCCATGGTCCCGGTAGACGACGAGTGCGTATCGCTGCTCGACGTCGGGAAACAGGTCGGCCACGCCGGCGACGATTTCGTCCAGCTCGATTTTGAGAAACTCGAGTTCGTCGCCCATGCTCCCGGTGGCGTCGATCACCAAAGCGAGGTCAAGCCCGCTCGGGAGAACGGCTTCGACCTCGGGCAGGTTGATCGTCCAATCGGTGTCGTCAAGGTCGAACGCAATGACGACCGGCTCGCCGCCGTCGGGCGGGTGGATCGTCACCTCGAACTCATTCGCGTCGCCACCACCGTCGAGGCCGGTGGCCAGTACAACGCGTCCGTCGCTATGTGTCGTCAGGTCAATCAGCGGCTCCTGCGACTCACCCAACGAATGCACGACCACGCGGGCATCGCCGACGGGGTCGCCATCCTGCGTCAGGACGGTGATGCGCACCAATTCGCCGAGCGGTATGTACGGCAGCAATTCGTCTGGGTTCTCTTGAAAAAGATCGGCGACGAAACTCTCGTAGACCGCGAGGTTGAGGTTGTCGTCGAAGCTGCCGGCGGTCAGGAGGCCGGATTGTGTGTCGTCGCCTTCGGGCTCCAATGGCTCGGGTGCCGGCTCGCTTTCGTCGATGTCCGGTGTGACACCGGCGCCCGGTGTGTCGCCGTCGGCGGCGATATCCACCTCGTCGTCCGAGCTGGGGGTGGCGTCGATCCCGACGTCAGCGTCTCCATCGTCCACCGGCGGCGGCGGCGATACGCCCACGCCGCCGTCGATTGCCGGGCTGCTCGGAATGGACGCGCCGTCCGCAACGGGTGCGCCGCTTGGAACGGGGAACCCCGTGTCGGCGAAATCGAACACCGCCGTCGTCGATGCTTCAACCGGGTTTTCGCCGCTTGACCCCGCTGAACTGCTCAGGGGGGCCGTCGTGGTGTTGTCCGACTCGTCCGGCGAGGCGGGCGTCGTACATCCCACGACCGCGATGGTCATTGCCGCAAAGCCGCACAATGGCGTGATTCTCGACATTACTGTCAGTACGATGTTCGCTATTCTTCCATCCGGTCGCATGGCGCGTCTCCTTCGAGAAACGGTTCGCTGTTGTCGTGTACGTACGTCGCGGTTGCCCCATTGGGGTGAGTCGTTGGTCATTATAGGCCAGCACAGGTGTCCAGTCACCGGGCAAATCGAGACTGACTTATCGGATTTGGCGGTGCCGAAGGTAGGGGCAACGCGCGCAATCGAGCCCGCTCGGAAAACCCCGACGTTGGCTGTATAATGGCGGTAGGGCCGCCCAAACCGGGCCGGCCGGATCCTATGCACGAGGGCAAAGGCCATGAGTGTCACACCGGGCATCCTTGATCCGCGCAGCGGCAACTGGCGGGAGCGCCTCGACGCCATCGTCGAGACGATGCGCGAGATGAGCAGTCAGACGGACCCGCAAGCCCTTGTGCGCCACTATTCGGCCCGCATGAGTCGATACATTCCCAGGGATCGGGCGATTTCACTCAGCCGCCGCGGGCATAAACAACCGGAGCTGCGCGTCACGCGCTATTCCGAATGGACCGAAGAGATCAACCCGTGGAAGGACAAGGACCGCCATCCGCATATTTCGGGTGGGATCTTCGCGGAGTTAATCTATGGGGACGAGGCGCGCATCATCGATCGGCTCGACGTTGCGGATGATGACCCGGCCGCGGAATATCTCGCCGGGCAGCGTTCACTCATGGCGATACCGCTGTTCGACGATGGGGTCGCCCTCAACATGATCATTCAGACGAGCGAGCAACCCGATGCCTTCGATTGCGAGCGGCTGCCGGAGTTTGTGTGGATGAGCAACCTCTTCGGTCGCGCGACGCACAATCTCGTCTTGCGCGAGGAGCTGCAGGAGGCCTACGACAGGGTCGACCTCGAGCTCAAGGTCATTGCCGACATACAGCGGTCGCTGTTGCCGGCGGCGCTGCCGCGAATCCCGACGATGGACCTCGCCGTCGAATACAAGACCGCGCACCGCGCCGGCGGAGATTACTACGACTTCTTCCCGCTGCCGGGCGGACGATGGGGCATCCTGATCGCGGACGTCAGCGGTCACGGTACGCCCGCAGCCGTGATGATGGCGATCACGCACACCATCGCCCACGGCACGTGCGAGCTGCCCGAGTGTCCGGCCGAGTTCCTGCGTTTTCTGAATGAGCGACTGGTGTGCCGGTACACTGCGGGCAACGGGTCCTTTGTGACGGCGTTCTACGGCGTGTACGACCCGACCACGCGCTCGCTCGCCTACAGCAACGCCGGACACAACCCCCCGCGGGTGAGACGATGCGCCGGGGGTCCGGTATTCGCATTGGACAACGCGCGTTCGTTGCCGTTGGGAATCGATGCAGGCGTCGAATATGAGCATGACGTCGCACACTTTGTGGTCGATGACCAGATCATCTTCTACACCGACGGCATTACCGACGCGCCCAACTCGAGGGGCGAGCGGTTCGGTTCGACAAGGCTGGACAAAGTGCTGAGTGAGTGCCGCCCGGAGGCATCCGGTGTCATCGGCGCGGTGCTCGAAGCCGTCGACCGGTTCGCCGACGGCACGCCCGCGGACGACGACCAAACCTTGCTCATCGCGAAGATCCGTTAGAGCATTTCCCGCTTTTTTGTTCCGAGCCGCGGGCTTCAGCCCGCGCGATGTTACAAATAGTCGTGACCCTTGCCCTCCCGGTTTGGGCTCCACGCGAGCATCCATGAGGAATCAAACATTGGGCGATGAGGCAACCGCGCACGACGCAAGCAGGCATGGAGCGCTCATGGTCTCGGTCGCGCTACTGCTGGGCATCGCGGTGTACGTGTCAGCCGCGTGGGGCGGGGTCGCCGAGCATTTCCCGGCCCCGCTGGATGGTTGGGGGCGTCTCGTCCGACCGACGATCAAGGCCTGGGAGGTCACGAATCCGGCGCTTTGGCTGGCCGCCCACCTGGCCTTCGGGATGGTCGTTCCCGGGTCGGTCCTTCTCGCAGCCGGTCGGCGTCCGGGCGACGTGGGGCTGGGCATGCCGAACGCGCTCGGCGGGAGGTTGATGGTGTCCGGCGTGCTCGTTTCGATCCCGTTCGGGCTGTGGTTGCTCAATGCGCTTCCGGAGGGCGCGATTCCCGCGACGCTTCGTTTCGGAGACCTTTGCGCATTCCTGGCCATGGTCCCGGAGCACTTCCTCATATGCGGTGTGGTCACCGCGATCATGTTGCCGGGCCGGCGCCTCCCGTGCGACGCGCCGATCGCGCCGATCGAGGGCGGCCCATTCACGCGCGTGCTGCGGTGGTTGGGTCTTGCTCAACCGGAATCGTCGGCACGCGGCGGGCGGTGGCTCGGTTGGTTCGGATTGAATCGCGCATCCTTCGGCGCCGTCATCGCGTCCGGGCTCATGTTCGGCATGATCCACGTCGGCAAACCGGCGCTCGAGTTGGTGCTGTCGGTCCCCGGCGGGATTGCGATCGCGTACGTCACGCTCCGCTCACGATCGATCTGGCCCGCGCTGTGCGCGCACTGGTCGCTGAATCTCGCACCGCGAGGCCTGTCATTCTTGTTCGGGTAGATCCGTGGCGAGCGCAGCGGCTCCCCAGCCGAGGGCGGCTGGGCCACAGCGCCGGCCAATGTGCCGCCGGTTGGGCGGTCGCCGTTCCACACCCGAGGGCGGGTGTGCTACATTGCCGATGGACACAAGCGCCGCTCGGCTGACGGTTGGCCGATGTAGCCCAGCCGCCCTCGGCTGGGGCACCGCCGGCTGGGTCCCACACTCGATGGCGGTCGCCGTTCCACACCCGAGGGCGGGTGTGCTACATTGCCGATGGACACAAGTCGCCGTGGGCGGTTGCATACGATCCGCGACCACCTATAATGCCCGATCTATGCGATTCGACGCTATTACCTTTCTGATAGGTGGCCTGTCGGCAGCAGTCGTCTTGGTGGCGGCCGAGGCCGGGCTGACGCGCCTGAACCCGGAGCACGAAGAGTCCGCCATGGGGCCTCGCCATGGGGAATCGCACAGCTGTTGCTCGCACTCTGTGACAGACAACGAGCATCCTTGCCCTCCCCGTGACGAGGAGTCGGATCAAGAGCGCGGCGACGATGCGTCGGTCGTTGCCGTATGGCCGGAGTCGCCGTCATCGACGCTGCGCGCTCAGCGCGTTGCCCTTGCCACGCGCGTCTTGACGGGTCCGGGGCATCATTCGGCACACGTCAATGGGGATTTCGGCGGCGTTCGCCGGCAGCCATATCCGCCGTCTACGCCGATGCCGATCGCGATCTCGAGTCTCGCCACGACCGCGCCGCAGTTGCGCCCCCACGCGCCCCCCCACCGTCGTTTGACGTAGGCAGGTGGCGTACCCCTTCGCCGCGCCCCGCGCGCGCGAGATCAATCAAACAACCTAAACACTATAACAGGCCATGAGCGGACGGTCGCGCGCCGCCCGCCACGGAGATACAGACGATGAATGATGAAAACAGGGCAATGAAATGGGCGTTCGTCGTGACCCTCGTCGTCCTCGCGATCGTGATCCTTTACCCGCCGTCAAAAACGCTCAAGCCGGGTATCGACCTCGCCGGCGGTATCAGCCTTCTTTACGAAATCGATGTCACCGGGCTCGAGAAAGGCGAGATCGATAACTTGTCCGAGCGCATGATGGCGATCCTAAAGGATCGCGTCGATCCGACCGGACAGATGAACATCGAGTGGCGGCCGGTGGGCAACACGCGCCTCGAGATACGCATGCCGTTCCCGTCGAAAGAGGCGAAGGAGCGTCGCGACACGTGGAACGCGGTGCAGACGCGGCTTACGACCATGAACGTCGGTCGATTCGAAGTGGAACGAGCCCTACAGGAGG
>JADFHG010000229.1 GCA_022567365.1 Planctomycetota bacterium
CTCGAAACCGGGTTTGCGGTAGATGGCAATGCCCATGGCCTCGACAATCGAGATGATCCGATCGACCTGCACGTGCAGGTCGTCGGGGGCGGGGTCGCGGTTCGCTTTGTACTCAGGATCGATGTCGCATCGAAAGACCGTTTCGTCGCTGACGTCCAGCGTTATCGCGAGAAAATCCGGCTGCCGGTCACGGATGAGGTTGAATAGTATCTCACAGAAGACGTGGGTGGCGCGCGTGGGCTCACCGGTGGGACTGGTCAGTTCTTCGGGAAAGGCGTGGTAGGCCCTGTAGATCTGATAGTGCCCATCGATAACGTAGAAGGTCTTGGCCATTGTCGGAACCTCGCGTCACGACCGGCGGTTCACCAGGAGTTCGCCCTCCCGACGGAGCCTCCCATCGAACATCTTTCGTAAGAACGCACATTGAAGGTTGACGCGCCATTGATGCAGTTTACAACGCTGCCGGCATCTTATCCGAGCCGTGACCGCAAGGGAACGGGATTCATTGGGCGACCCGAAGGCCTCGAGAGCGGCAACGCACCATGACGCACCATTCATGAATCACGGCACTGGAGCATTCCCCGCTGGTGCGCTACGGGCCGCGGGGGCTAGCCCGCGCGGCCCGTGGCTGTTTGATGCGTTACAAATGTCGGTGGATCCGGCATGCGAAATCGGGAAATGCTCCGTACGTCGCCCGATTGGGCAACACTCGACTTCGATTCCCACCCCGCCCGGTGTGATTCGCCCACCATGCGACGGAAAAGTCGGTCCCGCATGCTTTTCCCACCGGCTGCTATGGCGGGCGGCCGCCCAAGAAAACACCCCGCGCGATCGAATCAACGGTCGCACGGGGCGAATGTTCTTTGCAGTCACGCCGATCCGGCGCGCTCTGGTCACCAACCGAGCAGTACGCACAGCCGGGCGCCTGTCGCACTCGACAGAAGTGCAGTCGCCGCGCCAATCGGGTTGCTACTCGATCTCGTCCGGATCGACCTCGATCCTGACGACGTTGCCGTCTTCGTCCTTCTTCAGCATGATGCGCCTCGAGGCGCCGTGCGGCGCCACGTGGCCGTACGTGCGACGGATCACCATGTAGTGCGCCCCGGTCTTGTCGCCGTCGCCGATGAACCGAAGCATCCCGCCCTCGTGGACTTCGTTTAGGGCCTGGTCCTTCAGATTCGACAGGAACTCCGCGAGTTCCTCTTTCGAGACCTCGCCGTCATCGTCGGTGTCGGCGTCTGGGTGATTCTGGAAGAAGAAATCCGTCGGCGAAGCATCCTCGACCACCTCAAGATAGGACTCGACCGTCGCACTGGACGGATCGGCATCGACGTTATCGAGGAGCCAATTCGCGGCCGAGTGCAATTTCGAAAAGTCCATGCGGTGCGAAAGGCGCGTCAACTCGCCGTTTTCACTCGTGAACTCCAAGTGCGGAGCGGTTCCATCCTCGGCCAGCTCGAGCAGGATCTTCAGGTCGCCCGCTACGTCACCGAATGCGATCTCAGCGTCGACGAATGCGTTCTCTGTGTCGTCGCCGAATGCGATCTCAGCGTCGCCGTCGATCTCGATCACCACATCAACCTCGGCGACCCCGTGCGGGGCGCCGTCTTCCGCGTCTCCCTCGCCGTTTGCCGCGTGCAACTCGGCGACATGGGCCTTATGTAGCCCTGGCCCGAATGCCGTATGTATTCTCGCCGCCATGACGTTCGAGCCATCCGACGATTGCCAGGAGATCGTGTTACCGACCAGGCGCGCCGCCTCCGAAGCCTCAAGTGTGCCGTCGTCGTTCCGATCCGCATGCGGGAACTGCTTGAGTACACCTTCCGGATCGACCATCGCCAGGGCCACGAGGTACGCCTGTCGCTCGACCTGCGAGACCGCTCCGTCCGAATCGACGTCGGCATTGGGGTAGTCCTCGGCGAACTGCTCGAGGTCGGCCCCGCCGAACGCGCCGGTGATCATCATGGCGTGCGGTGCATCGCCGTTTGCGTGCCCGACCCACTTGCCCAATGCAGCGTGGCGATCGGCCAACGCGCTTATGAACACTGCCTGGTGATCGGCCAACGCGCGTATGAACACTGCGTGGTCGCCTCCAAACGCCTCGAGGTCGACGTCGATGTCGCAATCACCTTGCGTTTCCAGCAGCTTCTTCAGAAAGACCGAAACCAGACCGTCCTCGCACTCCAGTACGAGTTCGCCGACCTCGTCACCCTCGACGATCCGCTCGTTGACGACGACGTTGCCGTCCGCGTCCACGGTCTTTGTCACGATAACCATCTTCACACCATCATCGCCGTTTGCTTTGGCGCTCACTGTGTTGCCCTCGTCATCAACGGCCGCAACGCCGGTAAGGACGAAACCGCCCCACGCCAACAACATGGCCGCGGCGGGGATGCCCAGCGCCGCACGGCGACGCGATGGGGATTCCAAGATCATTTCGATTCTCCTCTCAACAGTATTCAGGTTCTTGGCCATTGCCGCGGGGGCATAGATCGCGAATCGAGATCGAACCGGCTGCACCGCTCTCAGCAGGCAACGCGCGTATTCACCCGCCGAGATTCGTCCGTGACGTAGAGCCCATTCGTCACAGCAATGCTCGCGAGCCAGATCGATTCTCCGGTTGACCCAAGCCACCACCGGCCAGAAAAACAGCAGCGTTCCCACGAACCACTGCAAATAACGCAGAAACATATCGCCCCGTCTGAGGTGGGCGATCTCATGTAGCACGACGGCCTCGAGTTCGTTTGCGTCGCCCAGTTGCACCCGCGACAACACCAACGTGGGGCGAATCACGCCGAACACAAACGGCGCACGAACGTCGTCGCTTACCAGGACCGACAGGCGCCGACGGAACCCGTGCTTCGTGCACGACGCACGGACCCATGCCTGCGTCTCGGGCTCCGCGTTCGGAAGGCGGCGACACCGCCGTGCAAACCGGACATAGGCCACGATTCGCACGCCCGCCGTCAGCATCACGCCAAGCACGTACAGCAATGCGAAGACGGTTGCGACCGGCCAAGTCGAACCATTGTCGGGTGAGAGCGACGTCGTCAAGGGGGCTGCGCCGTCCAACGGCGTCAGCCACAACACCTGCAGCGGTCCGTCCGCCGTTGTCGGCACGGCCGCGATCGCTTCGGGCGTGAACGTCTCGCTAAACCACGCGGTCGCCGCGTGTGTCGTGCTCGCAAGCGATAGCGACCACGACGGACCGAACGGCACGACGAACTTGACCAGCACGATGATCCAAAGCGCCGCATGCAGCGCCGGGCGGGCGCGCCGACTGACAAATCGTGTCACAAGCCAAGTTGCGGCGGCCAAGAAAGTGCCCAAGAGCACCGCGCGGCCGATCCACTCCGTGATTGTGGCCGCCGCTTGGTGCGGATCGAAACCGGCGAACAGGCCGTTCACGCCGCACCTCCATCGCCGCCGGCTTCGTGCTCGCCGCCGGATCGCTTCTTCGACGACTCGCGATCGTCGATCTTGGCCTCGATGCGCTTGAGGTCGTCGGGCGAAAGGTCGCATTCCTCGACAAGGCGCAGGGCCAACTCGCCGGCCTGCCCGTCGAAGACGGTTTGGATGAACTGCTTGAGGCGATGGCTGAGCACCTGCTCTTTGCGGACCGCGGCGCGATAGACGTATGGTTGGCGCTGTCGATCGACCGCCAGCGCCCCCTTGCCCGCGAGCTGGTTCATCAGCGTCATGACCGTCGTATAGGCAGGCTGCTCCTTGCTTTGGGATACGATGGCGTCCCGGACGTCGTGCACCGTGCCGCTCGCCATCCGCCAGATCACCTTCATGATGCGAAGCTCGGCGGCTGTGATATGTGGTGCGTGCTTGCCCATGAGCGTCTCCTTTACTATGCTCATCGGAATGTTACTACGTTCATAGTAATTCGGCAAGGAAAATCGTCCGAATATCTTGTCCGAAAATGTCATACCGGCACGCGGGTGGTGCGATCCTTCGTTCGTCCTATAATACAGCCATATGATTGATGTTTTCGCGGGTTTCAGGCGCGGCGAGCTGGTCGCACGGCGTTCGCCCAAGAGACTCTGAGCGATCGGCGCCGCGTGCGGCGAATCGCCGTGGCCAGTACGTGTCAAGTGATGATGTTCTGGAATATCGCGTGTCATCCAATTCCGGGCCTGAACCGTCCTTATGGTTGATTGATTGAAGCGGATCATCCACCAACGGAGACGAGTCATGCGGACAAACAACTTCAGGATTGCAAAATTGGCGGCGGTGTTTGTAACGGCGACGGTGGTCGGCGTGGGAATCGGGTGCGTCAGGCGAACGGAACGGATCACCGTTTCCCCCGACGGCGGCGTTCGGATACACGTGGATCTGGAATCGAAATCACTCGAGGAATTCACGAACGGCGACGCTTCGCCGACGACGTCGATGGGGTGGAAGATCACCCATCGCACCGACTCCAAGAAGTCGGCGGGGCCGAACGAGGAGCTCAACGATGAGGAAAAAGAATACCACCTCATCGCCGACCGTGCGTTTGCTCCCGGCGAAGAACTGCCCGATTCGTTCGCGGATCCGGCGAAGACGGAGGTCGAGCTGCACACGCGCTTCCCAACCGAGCTGATCGTCGAGGAGCGCCGTGACGCAACGTACTATCATTTCAAACGCACGTACAAGGCCCGAGGATTCAAACAGATCCCCGTGCTGCGCAAGTCCCTACTGAACGACGAGGACGACTCCTTCTCCGACGAGAACATTGAAAAACTGACCGACGAACAACTGATGAACGCCATCAGCGCGTTCGCCGACTTCGAGGCCGCAAAGATACTCGTCTTCGCCCGGGCCGCGTTTCTCGACGTCACACCGAGCGCCCCGCAGGACGCATGGCTGGTCGCGCACCGCGAAGCGACCACGCTGCTCCACGATCTTGACCTGCGAAAGTTGGCGGACATGCTCCGAAAAGGGTCGAACGACGAGCAGGCCATGGCCGAACTGGCGGTCGAGGGAGAGCAATTCGAGACGGACGCGGTCCGCGCCATCAAGGATGCACTGCGCGGTAGCGGGCAATATTCCGCCGCCCAAATCGACGAGTTCACCAAGCGCTACGACCGCCACAAACACTATGATGAGATCACCGACGACCTCGAGGACGAGGACTTTGATATTACCGTCGAGATGCCCGGCGAGATCGTCGCGACAAACGCGCGCAAAGTCGACGGTAGTGCCGTTTCGTGGGCGTTTCCCAGTGAGATGTTCCGGTTCAGCGATTTCGATCTCATGGTGACATCGCGTGTCCCTCGGTAGCCGACGACCATGACCACAACGTCGACTTCGACCGCCGATGCGAACGCCGCCTTCGATCAACATCGCGAGGAGGTCTACGCCTGGGCATATCGCATCCTCGGGCGACACCACGACGCCCTCGACGTCGTCCAGGACGTGTGTTTGCGCTGGCTGCGCAACAGGCCTGCGGGCGGGGCGGATAGCCCGCGAGGATGGTTGAGGCGGGTCACGATGAATCGTGCCGTGGACCTCATTCGGTCGCGCAAGTCGGCCCCGCGCGCACTGTCATCGGCTTCGGAGTTGTCCGCCCGAGCACAGGGCGATGCGCTCGAAACCATGGAACTTCGCGCGACCATCGCCGCCGCGCTCGATCGGCTTTCTGAAATGCAGCGCAGCGTACTCATCGCCAAGGTCTATGACGGTCTGACCTTCGCGGAAATCGCCGCGGACCATCAACTGGCCGTCCCCACGGTCAAGACGCATTACCTACGGGCGGTGTCAGCCACCCGCGATCGCCTTCGGGCGGAGTCGCGGCTATGAATCGCGACCGTCGTGCAAGTCCGACCACCGTCGGGAAGTCGGATCGTCGGAGCGTGAGAAGACGACCGCCGGTCAGCGGCGCAACCGCGCGGCGGCGGAACGCGCCGGCACAACCGGCCCACCGGCGGGTCGGCCCATTGCCGGCCGATCACGGTTTCGATGATTCCAACACAGCAGGAAAACGACAATGAACCGCGATGAAGCGAACGAATTGATGGCCGACTATCTCGGGGGCGAACTCTCGCCGGCCGATCGATTGCGTTTTGAGGCCTATCTCAACACCGATCCCGAACTTGCCGGCGAGGTGGCCGGACTAGAACGGACGCTGGCGACCCTGCAACAACTTGACGCGCCCGGAAACGTCGCCCAACCGCGTACCGCGGCAGACCACACTGGGGCACCTCGTTGGTGGATCGCGGCGGCGCTGCGCTATGCGGCTGCCGTCGCGATAGCGTTTCTCGCGGGCTATAGCCTGCGCGGCCCCGCAGCGGAGTCCCCCGTCTCCTCGCCAACGCGCCTGGTCAGGAACGACGCACCTGACTCGCGCTCGACGTACTGGCATCGCGTTGCTGAGGCGTACAGCCGTCGGGCGAACGGCTCGGGCCTGGGCCGACCTCTG
>JADFHG010000230.1 GCA_022567365.1 Planctomycetota bacterium
CCCTGACCGGACGCCGGCAAGACAGGGTGATGCCGCAGCCGTTCGCGGGGTCGAGCCTGTGCCCCACCTTTTTTGGGGTCGGTTTCGATGGGACCGCTCAGCCCCCCACCCTCGAAGGGTGGGGCACCCGCCGCGAGTGTCACCCCGCGTTGCCCGGAGCCACGCGGCACACGGACAAGCGCGTCTGCCCGTGCCGCCAAGCGGGCGTCGCAACTGCGATGCGGAACGCTTCATTGCCCGGATTGGGTCAACCCCTGCGCAGGTTCAGACTGAGACGCGATCAAGATGACGCCCACCAGCACCAGCGCCACGCCGACATGTTGCCCCATTGTCAACGACTCCCTCAATGCCGGGTGGAAACGGGCAACCAGTGCGATTACGGCATAGCCACCACCAACCATGACGGGATAGGCCAGGCTGATTTTCAAAGCGGGGCTCTGCAGGGCGTACATGTAGAGGACGGCGTTCAGCGCGAAGCACGTCAACCCGACGACGAGCGGCGCGCTGGTTGCGATCGTCCATACGGCCGACGCGGCGCCGTCCTTGAGTATGCCACCTGATTCATGCACCGTCTTCATCCCCACCTTCATCAGCAGGTTGGCACCGGCGTTCAGCACCAACGCCACCCCCAACGCAATGACGTACTTCATTCGCAGGTCTCCATCCAAAGCAGCCGCCACGGTCAATCGATGTAGAGATACACGCTGTATCGAAGAACGGCAAACAAGGCGTTTGCGACGGCAATGGACGTCGGTGGTTTTGTGTCGGGATCAACCGACGCCCAGCGGCCACTGGCAAAGCCAGCTTGCTGGTCGGCTTGCCGGCGGACACGTCGGCACGGCGAGGAAGTTGTCAGTAAGAAAGTCGTCAGTAAGGAAGTTGTCAGTTGTCAGTAAGATCCACGAGCATCTGACAGCAGGCGAATCGCCCACCACCACGAGCCGCCCGGAGGCGTCCATCGCCACTCAGTGTCGGCGACTAAACCGACAGGCCCTGAAGAGGTGGGCCACCCATCGAGACTACTCCTCGAATCACCCGTGACAAGACACTACGTTTGGCTGAAAAACGAACGGAACCGCACAAAGAAACAGGCCGGCATCTTCGATGAGCTGCGGTCCAGCAAGCCGGCCACCGTGCGGGCCACGCACCTGAGGAGCGTTTTTCAGGATCTGTTCGCTTGCGACACCGTCCAAGAGGCGGAGCCGTTGCTGAATCACTGGTACTTCCGGGCCACCCACAGTCGGATCGCCCCGATGATCAAGGCGGCCAAGACGATCAAGAAACACTGGGCCGGCGTGCTGCGGTGGTTCACCTCGCGAATCAGCAACGGACTCCTCGAGGCCATCAACAGCCTGATCCAATCGGCCAAGGCCCGCGGCTTCCGATCGACCCGTTACCTGATCACCATGGTCTACCTGATCGCCGGGAAGCTGGACTTCAAGCTACCGACCATCGCACAGATTACCCACACCAAATAGCGAGGAGGCCATTGAATGCGGCTACCTCTTGACGTACCTTCTCCGCAAATACACATACCCCGAATGCGGCGCTGATTACGAGAAGACGGCGCTTGCCGGGCTCTGGTTGGCTTCGCAGCGTGGCGCCGCCGCGCCGCCGCGCGGCTCGAATGCAACTGCGAACGTGGGTTCACGACACGGAGGACGCACTTGAAAGAAACCGTGCATACCGACAACGGAGAACCGGGCGCGGCACACCCTCGTGCGGGCGCGAGGCGCTGGTGGACGATCGTGCACGAACACCGCATGGTCGCCGGTGCGATAGTGGGGCTGGGGTTTGCCATAGCCAATCACCTGCTGACTCGGTATTGGCCGTGGACCCTGGGGCGGTTTCTGGATCCAGGGCTGCTGTTTGGCGTGGCGATCACGGTTCTGGCGCTGATCTGCTGGCCCCTGGTTCGGTATTCCGATTGCATGCGCGTGGGCGCCACGTTTTCGGGAGGAATCCTGGCACTTGGGAGTATCAACATGCTCATAAGTTGGCCCGACCGCGAAATGCTGTTCCCCTGGCTGTTCCCCGTAGCCATCCTGGGGTCATTTGTTGTGCTTTGGGTCGTGTCGTGCGGGATCCTGAGCGTGGCGACCTACGTACGAACGCGCTATTGGCCGCTCTATGCGGAGGGACATTGTCGAGAATGCGGATACAATCTCTTTGGAGCGCCGGGACCCAATTGCCCCGAGTGTGGGGCAGCGTGTCCGGCGCGTACCGACAACGGGAAGGGGAGCGAATCCCCGTAGCGGAGTTACACACATGAGGTATGGACAAATGCGCGATGATTGCGTAATCGGGGCACGTTTGGGGGCGTGGTGCGCCGGATTGCTGGCGGTGTTGACGATGGGCGCAAGCTGTGAACGGCGTGCGGTCGTCCCCACTGCCGTCCCCATGACAGACCCTCTGTACGAGGCCCAGACGCGGGCCTTTGTGGAGCAGACTGCGACCTGGGACAAGCAAATGGATCGGATGGACGCCCAGGATGAGCGCTATGAGGCGCTATTGAAGAGGTGGGAGGAGCGCGCAGACCGCGTGGACCGCCTGCTCGATCGGTGGGAAGAGTTGCTTGCCGGACTCGACGCGCGGACGGCCGCTCGTGGTGACCCTTCAACGGAACCGTGATAGTGACATCCAGGATATTGGTAGGAAGGATCGGTTGAGTACGCGGTCCCTCCTATCCCTATTCTAGAATTCGATTGCTCGTCGCATGCCCACGTCCGCCACGGGGGGCGGACGCTACGGGAGACGTCCGCCACGGGGGGCGGACGCTACTTCGCGAAGACTCCGCACGGGCGCGAGCCCGACGCTTTAGGCGAAACGCCGGTTGCACCATCGCGGAAACCGATCGCAAGTCGTGCGAACGCATTACCAAACCCCGCAAGCGGATCACCAATCGTGTGATCGGATCGCCATTAGCATCCGTGTCTGTGTCTGTGTCTGTGTCCGTGTCCGTGTCCGCGTGCGTGTGCGTGTCTCCGAGCACACACCGCACTCAATCCTCGCTGTTGATCCGGTCGATCTCGCCGAGCATTGCCTGCCACGAAGCCCGATGGTGAATCAACATTGGGAATATCTGTCGTACGATTCCCTTCTTGTCGATCAGGTAGGCCGTCGTCCGGTCGTATGCCTTGGTCTTCTTGCGGCCTACGTCCGCGACGATGTCGAACGGTGGCGGCGATGGAAACTTCTCGAGAAACCGCCCGTGCGATTTGAGGTCGGAGTCTTCCTGGGCCACCGCGATCACGACCGTGTCTCGCTGCTCGAATTCGCCGTACATTTCCTGCAACTGAACCAGTTGCGTGAGGCAAAACGGTCACCAATGCGCGCGATAGGTCGTGACGATGATGTTCGACTTGCCGAGGAGTTTCTTGAGATTGACCTTGCGGCCGTCGGCCTGGGGCAGTTTGAACTTCTTCGCCTTGTCTCCGATTTGAAGACCGTCGCCGCGACCCCAGTCGCTCGTTGACGGATCGACCTCCACGGCTGTCGCTCCGGGAGAAAGGGCCAGTTCGAGTCGTTTGCGGACGAAGTAGACCTCGTCCGACCCCGTCGTGCTCGCATAAGCGAGCACATTGAGCGCAATGCGATCGCTCTCCTTCGGCTCTTTCTTCAGCGTAAACGCGATGTGTGCCGGAAACTCGACCAACAACCGCTCGTATGGTGCGGCAAGATACTCATTCTCGGCCAGTTCCTTTTTTGACTTGAGCACCTTGCCCGAGAGTCTGATCGATCGCGGCACATCGATCTGCAGGATCGCCCCGCCGATGCCGGCCGTTGAAATCGACCAGCCGTCCTTGAGGTTGATGTCCAGGGTGATTTCATAATCCTTCCCCACCGTCAGTTCAGAAGCGTCGAGCCGCGCCGAGACGCCGACCGCGTCCTCGGGCGGTTGCGCAACCGCCAACAGAACCGTCATCGCCGTAATGCCAAGCATGAATCGTTCTCCGAGAAACCAGCAAACCCCGTACACGCGGTGGGAACGTCCGGCAAACGTCCTCGCCACGGTCAGTATAGCTCGGCGATGGGCGAAATCAAAAGTGCAGCGCCCGCCGGCCGGCAAGCCGGCTTCGCAGGGCCGCGACTCGGCTGGTGGCAAGACTTGGCAAACACGATTCCGGTACGCGCAATGGCGAATGGCTGCTACAATCTGCATGTGCGGCAAGATCGCGGCGTGTGCGGTCGGATCACCACCGATGATTTTTCGGCGGAGGTCGGTTCTGACGACATCCCGAGCATCGTGGTTCCGCGTCCAGCGAAGGAGACCGAGCATGTTGCTGTTCACGAAAAGGTGGTTTCGGACCTCTCTAATCCTCGCATCGATATTCGTCGCGGTCGCGGCCGTATGGCAGCAATTCGCCGCGGCACAGGAGGTGAAACAGAAAACCTTCAAGTATGCCAGTCCCGAGGTCCAACGCCTGGAAATGTATGAGGGACCGTGGCTGGTCACGGAACACCATTTTGACGACCGGGGCCGTGAGGTGATCGTCAAGGGTACCGAGGAGATTCGCTGGGTTCTGGATCGACGGGCCGTGGAGCGCACCTATACCACATCGACCGACACGACGGTCTACAGGGCGATGAGCCTTCTCACCTACAACGACGTCGCCAAGACGTATCAGGGTGTCTGGCTTGATAACGTGTCGACGTCGGGGCCTTCGACCGCGACGGGCGAGTGGAACGACACGGAGAAGACGATGACGTGGTCGATCGAGTCGACAACGCCCAAGGGGGAGAAGGCCACCTACCGCGTGATCGAAAAGTTCCCCGACGCGAACCACCGAGTCGGCACGACGTTTGTGATCAAAGGCAACGAGGTCTTCAAGCGGTTGGTCGTCGAATACACGCGAACCATTCCTTGCCCGTCCAAACGCGCGAACATGTATTTCGGTGGGTAGCCGCCCGTTGAAGAAACCTGATCTGCATGCGTGGCACCGGTTTTCAACCGGTCAAAACAGGTGCGGCACCGGCTAATAGCCAATGATAAGACGGGCTATTAGCCCGTGCCACACTTTTGCACCAGGCTGGTAGAGAGCGCGAGGCTCACCCCGAGCTGGGACGAATTCGCACCATCAGGCCTTCGGATTGCCGAATGGTCCGCACGCTCGAGGACGCGGTCGCCGTTCGAGTTCTCTCAACGGCGTTATCTCGATTGGCGACGGTGGTCGCTGACGGGGTAAGAATCCGGGCCGCAAGAATCCGATCGGTGTTTGCCAACCTGTGGTGATGGCATGAGCGTTGCGGCAAGACTGCGTTACCCGTCCGACGTTTCCATCGACTCCTGATCCGCCGACTCCTGCACGATTGCCGCGTCGTCCGGCACGCCGCTCGAACATACAACCGACGTCAGCATTACGGCCGACAGCGCGAATGCGAAGAGGAGCTTCGTCACAATACCCAGGGTGAAGCCGATCGCGGAAAACACCCCGACCCGCAGGCCCTGTCCGACGTCCTTGCGCACGCCCAACTCGACGACGAGCGCACCGATGAAGCAACCGAGAATCGCGCCGATCGTCGTGCCGATCACCGGCAATGGAATGGTGAAGACGAGCATGCCGACGAATCCGCCGATGAGCGCACCCCATGCGGCCTTGCCGCTCGCGCCTGCCTTGCGGGCAAAGACCACCGACATCAGCGCCTCGACGATCTCCGCGATTACCGCGACGACGGTCGCCGCGATGAGCAACGTCAGGGATAATGTCTGCCAGCCGTCGTACCAACCATACCCCCAGCCGGTAAAGACGATCAGCCAAATGCCCGGCAAACGCACGGCGGTCAATACGACCCCCGCCACGCACGCCAGCACCAGCGATACCATCCAGACAACGTCCCACACGGTGCACGATCTCTCTGAAAAATGCTGCTATACAACGGATTCGGAAGCGAGCGCGGAACATTTCGCCTCGGCGCCGGGTTGCTCGAACGCGGCCCGGTATACGGAGGAAACCGCCGCGAGTATACATGCAGCCGTCGCCGCGGACAGCCCGGCGAACCGTTGTCGAACGCAGCGTGACGGAAGAGCAACCACGGTTGGCCGGATATCGCCCCAACTTCGGGCATTACCCCCGTCAACGCTCGCCCTGCCGAGGACGACGTGCTACTCTCGCTTCGGGTGCGGCGCTGCCGAGGTGTCGCATCGGCGCAGGCAACACGGAGAATCTACAGGCATGTCCGAACAACCGATGTCCATCAATGCAGTGGTCGTTCTCAACGACCTAATCTTCGAAACGAAGATTCGCTCGACCGCAGCGGCGGTCGGCGCCCAGGTCGCTTTCGCGCGGTCGCCGGCGGATCTCTCCAGACTCCTGGCTGGCGAAGATAGAGTCCTCGTCATCGTCGATCTCAACTCGTCCGATGGTGATCCTATGGGCGCGATCCG
>JADFHG010000231.1 GCA_022567365.1 Planctomycetota bacterium
TGTGCGGTTCTTGCTCTCGCTGATGGACGGGATCGAGGATCTCCAGCGCGAGCTTCGCCCATCGGACGGTGTCCAGCGCGGTCAACTCCCCGGACTCGTTGCAACATCCGGCGATCGCGGCGCGCACGAACGGCTCGAAGTTGATCGGCCCCTCTCCGCCGCCCAGATAGATCCCCACGCGCGTCGTGTCGAGCGAGGCATGTGCGCCCAGTGCCGCGGATTCCCACGCTTTCGCGGCGGCGGCCAGCGCGAACTTTGTATTTCGGCTCGCGCCCGTGTGCTTGACCGCCCCTTCGCCGAGAAACCGGTCGAGCGAAAAATCCCTGACCTCAGCCGAAAACGTCGTCGGAAAGGTCGTCGCATCGAAAATGGTCGTTGGTGCTACGCCCGACTCGCCCGCGAGCATGCGCTGCCACACGCCTTCGATGTCGTGCCCGAGTGGGGTGATCCAGCCTATTCCCGTAATGACCACACGGCGTGTCACAGCATTATTCCTCAAACCCACGAATGACCAACGCCGCGCTCTGACCACCGTCGATCGCGTGCCCCAGTGTGATCGCCGCTCGGATCCGCGCGTCGGCCGGTCCGTCCGACTCAAACCGCAGACGGCAATCGGTCATCGGCGGCGATGTATTGATGGACGGCGGCACGGTGTTGTGATGTAGCGCGAGGGTGACCGCGGCAAAATCGATGGCACCGGCTCCGGCTCCGCAGACGCCGATTCCGCCGCGCGTCGTCAGTGCCGACGTTTCCGGCAGCGCGTCGCCGAACACGTCGCCCCACGCCTTGGCCTCGGCCGCATCATAGTCGCGAATACCGGTCCCAAAGGCGCCGATCAGATCAATGGCGTCGGCTGCAATGTCCGCATCGGCAAGGGCTCGTCTAATCGCAAGTGCGTAACCGCGACCGCTCGGGTCCGGAGCGGACCAACTTATCGCGTTGGTGCTCGAACCGAAACCCACGACCTCGGCATAGATGCGCGCGTTGCGAGCCCGCGCATGGTCCAGCGTTTCGAGGATCACGAGCCCGCCGCCCTCGGCGATGACCGAACCGGTCGAGGTTTCTGTGAACGGCCGAGACGCCGATTCCGGCGCGTCATTTGACTTCGTGTTTAGGCGCTTGAGAACCTGAGGTGTAGCCAGCGCGGTCGGGTTCGCCTTGCTCTCGGCGCCGCCGCAAATGCACACGTCTGCCGCGCCCCGCTGCAGCGTTCGGTATGCCTCGCCGATCGCAAGGTGGCTCGATGCCTCACCGCAAGGGATCGTATTGCATGGCGCTTGCGCATCATGCACGATCGTCACGTGACACGCGAGCATGTTCGGTAGGAACTTGAGCAACCACAAAGGCGTGAGGTTTTGCATACCCTCTGCGCCCCACTTTTTCAGGGAGAATCGGCCGTCTTCGACCGCCGTGATGAGGGCGGCTGCCAGCTCGGTCAGGTCCGCGCACACGAGACCCGCACCGATATTGGCGCCGAATCGCGTACTGTCCACGTTTGGCTCGCCCTCGGCTTCGCCGCGCTCGATGATGCAGAGAGTTTTGAGACCCGCATCGATGACCGCGTGATACGCTGCGATCATCGCTACGGTGATGTCGCGAGACATCACCTTCACGCTCTTGCGATAGCGCTTGGGAATGAAGTCGGTTAGCTTGAACTCGGGCAACTCGCCGGCGATCTGCGAATCGAACCCGGACGGATCAAACGCGACGATCCGGGCGATTCCGGAATGCCCGCTCAACAAGGCGTCCCAGAACACGTCGACGCCGATACCGATGGGCGTCGCCAAACCCAGCCCGGTGACAACGATGCGGCGATCACTTCCCATCGGTGTCATCATCCTGTCGAGCGAGTCCGTCGCGGAACGCCCCGAGCAATCTGATGAACTGCTCGGTAAACACGAAGTTGTGGTCGGGAAGGTCGAGCGTCTTGCTCGCCTGGTTCACATGGGAGAATATCAAATCCACCTGGCCGATCCTATCGCCGTTTTTCGAGACGGTACCCAATGTTTGTGCACATACGGAATCGATCATCTCGATACGGGCGTCGTATCGAAGTTGGTCGCCCGGCACCGCATAATCGTCGAAACGGGCAACACGGATTTTCGCCAGAATGACGTTTTCTGTAAAGTCCCTCGCTTCCCCGACGAGGATTCCCGCGGTTTGCGCCATTCCCTCGATCATCAGGCTCGGTGGGACAACCGGGTAGTTTGGGAAGTGGTCCTGGAGATACTCTTCGGCAAGCGTGACGTTCTTGACGGCGGACGCACTCTCGCCGGGCGTGAATTCGACAAAACGGTCGATCCAAATCCAACGCATCGTTTAAACCCGCGGCAGCTGTGCCTCTACGTGGAACGCCGAAACCGACAATCGGCTCAACCGGCAACCGGCACCCACCCAGCACGATCGGCGGTCCTTTCCCAGTGATGCGTCAACCTTCGTGGTGCGGGGTATGAAAGACGTCCTTGGGAGGGCGAACCTCGTGGTGAGCCGTCCGTTGTGACGCGAGGTTGCGAATCGGCTCGGCGGGAGCCTCGCCCTCCCGTTGAACCCGTAACTTCAAGATTGGCGGCACGCTAGGCGGCGGCGAGCTTGGTCTCGACGTAATTCACAATCGTGTGCACCGTAAACAAGTCCGGCAGCGTGGAAATCCGCGGTTCCTTTTCGAACTGCGAGAAGTCCGCGTGAGGCATCGCGGCCTTGAGCTTGTCCAAGCCCGCACGCGTCATTTGATCGCCGTCCACGTACTCCGGGTTATTGATGATGTCATCCGGAAACAGCTCACCCTTCGGGATCTTGATTTCGAAGGTCTTCTCCAGCCGGAAAACGATGTCCAGAAAATCGATGCTCTCCGCGCCGAGATCGCCCTGCAAAGTGGTCTCGGGGGTCACTTCGTCGTCGTCGACGCCCAGGGCATCGCACAGCACTTCGCGAACCTTGTCATAAACCTCTTCGTGCGTACCGGACATTATCCAACAAGCTCCCCAATCGTTCCCGTGTTCAAAGCCCAGCGAATCCGCCCATGGTCCGCGCGGAGGTCTCTTCACTCCCAACGCAAGCGAGCAAAACGTGCCCGCTCCGATTCGACCCACTCAGCAGCGTTGAAATCGGACATGGCGACTCGATCGGACAAGCTAAAATGCCTCAATCCGAAGCGCCCTTTGACGACCTCACCGGTATCGCAAGTGCCGACCCCCGAAAAGTCACTCTCGTCCCGCGCCAATCGGCGACAGGTGACTTCGACCCTCAGCAATTGGCCGGGCCTTACGAAACCCTTATATGTAACATTTCTTGCCTCACGGAGCAAGATCACATTCGGCTCGAATCCGTGCGCGTCGCGCACCAGCCACGCGGCCGCCTCCGCCATCGCCTCCAGAGTTAGCACACCGGGGAGCACCGGGAACGTCGGGAAATGATCCGCCAGATACTCCTCGGCCATCGTGACCGCCTTGATGGCGACGATCCGCTCACCGCGAACGAGTTCGACGATCTTGTCGATCAACTCGAATCTCATTCGCCGGTGCGCTCCGAAGTCACTGAGTCCGGGCGACTCGTCTACAAATCCCAGTAGGCCGTCAATCCGCCGCGAAGCGGTTTCTTGCGCTTCTTCTTCGGCGCCGGCGCGGAGCTCGCGTCTTCTTGCGCGGGAACCTCCGCGGGTCCGGTCTCCGCCTTGAGCGACAGCTTGATCCGACGATTCTCGGCGTCGACGCCCAACACGCGGACCTTGACCTCTTGGTCGGGTTTGACGACGTCGCTGCACGCCCGAATCCGTTGGTCCGCCATCTCCGAGATGTGAATCAGCCCTTCGACACCGGGCACCAACTCGACGAACGCCCCGAAATCCATCACGCGGGTGACCTTGCCGTCGACCCATGAGTTCGGACTGAAGCTCTCGAGCACGTCGGACCAGGGATCCTTCGCCGCCTGCTTCATGCTCAGGGCCATACGCCGCCGCTCGGGCTCGACCCGAATGACCACGACGTCGACCATGTCGCCAACCGCGACGGCGTCCGCGGGTGTCGCGATTCGGGACCAACCCATTTCGCTGACCGGAATTAGTGCTTCGACGCCGGGCTCGACCTCGGCAAACGCTCCAAAATCCACCACGCGGACGATCCGCGCCTTGAGCGGCGTATGCACCGGAAACCGTTCTTCAACGCCGTCCCATGGGTTGGGCTGTGCTTGTTTGATGCCGAGCGATATCCGGTCTCGCTTCGTATCAATCTTGAGGATGCGAACCTCGACCGCCTGCCCGACGGACAAGACGTCGCCGACCTTTTCGATATTGCTCCAACTCACGTCACTGATATGTACCAAGCCGTCCATACCGCCGATGTCGACAAACGCACCGTATTCCATGATCGTCTTGACCACGCCCTTGTGTGTCTGACCAACTTCGAGCTCCGATTGAAGCTGCTCTCTGGCTTGGGCCGCGGCCCGCTTGAGCATTTGCCGCCGGCTTACCAGGACGTTCTTTTTCCTCCGATCGAGCTCCATCACCTCCAGCTCGATCGTCTCACCAAGATAGATCGAGATGTCTTTGACCGGCACAACGTCGACCTGCGACGCCGGCATGAACGCCCGTATTCCGTTCAGATCGATCTCGAGCCCGCCCTTGATGACCCCCATCACACGACCCTTGGCGATCATACCGCGAGTCAGCGTCAGCCAATTGGCGCGTTGCACGACCCCTTTTCGAACCACGAACAGCAGATCCGAATCCGGATCATAGCGTTCGACAATGACGTCGACGCGCCGACCGGCGGCGAGCACTTCTTTCTTACCAAACTGCGACCGCGGCAAAACGCCCTGCAACTTGACGCCGAATTCGAGCACCACGTCGTCGCCCGAAACGCCCGTCACCGTACCGGTCATCGTGGTACCGGGCTCGATGGTCGCCGGGTCTCGATCCGGTGCGACCGCGGCGGGGGCGGCCCCGCGCGAATCGTCCGCCGCGCCTTCCATGAGGGCGTTCAGGTCGTCGGGGTCCATCGTGGCCATCGCATCGTCGATCTCCCGCTCCAGCGCCTCCGTCATCAGCGACGACGACGAAGCATCGCCACTCGGCGGATCGGCGACAGCAGGCGGGCTATCGGGAGCGGCGGCGGCAGGGACTGGGAAAGGGACGGGAACGGCAGCCGGAGCCGGAGCGGCATCGGGGGCCGGAGCCGCATCGGGGGCCGCGCCAGCGGACCCGGATGGGTTACCAAGGGGCGCCGAGTCGCTCCCGTCGGATGCCGTTTCGCCGGATGTCGTCTCGCCCGACGGCGCGGATGCACCGACGGAACCCACCGAATCGGTTACGTTCGGCTGTGCGCGAGGCGGAGCGGCGTCTGTAGCCCCTGCCGCATCGGCCGGTTCGGGCAGACCACCGCCCTGCGGCTGAGCATCTATCTGCCCGGCGTTCTCAATGTTGTCATTATCATTGCCCATGGACGTCACAAACTCGTTTGTATCGACACGAATACGCACAGTCAAGCGCGTTTCCGTCCAACCGTGCGGCAAACATCGCACGGCGACGTCGGCGAAAAGAACCGTCAACACCGTGTTGCACGGGCTACCCGATGGCGCCGTTATCGCACGCTCGTATCTCAACGTAGCGGGCTTGGACCGACCGACCTCGCGGTGTACGGATGGACGCCCTCGATCACGTGCCATCCGCACACGCCGCGATATGCGGATTCAGTGGTTCGGTGCGGACTCGACGCAGCGGCGCCGTATGTACGCCGCGCGATGGCGGCGCCGTGTGTACGCCGCGCGATGGCGGCGCCGTAGCACCGCGGCTCCGACGACGTTCTTCCTCGCATCCATCGGATTCATCGGCACAGCATCTCCGCGACCTTCGACCGACGCATGTGGCTCGCGGCGAAACGAGCCAAGCGGGGCTACTCGCGCGGACAACCCCCGAAGCCTCGGCCACGCCGCGCCTCGACGCTGGTTGGCTGGTTGAGATATGTGCAGTCAGTACCGAAAAGCAGATGAGGTGCACCCGTCTCCACACAAGTTACCGTGACAATGCAATCGGTCCGCTTGGACGCATTGGGGCGAACCGGGGGCGAACCGGCGAACCGGGGCGAACCGACCGATCTGTTGGGGCGTAGGAACAATCCTCGCCTCAAGAGCGTTAGGTAGAGGCAAACCTTGAACCCTTAGCCGGATCGATAGAGCCATGAGCATCACCGTCAGCCAACCCGCCGCCCCCGGTACCTCACCCTCCCCCGTCACCCGCCGACAACGCGTCCGGTTGCTGGTCGCCAGGCTCCGTCACAAGCAACTCCTGTCGGCCCTGTCAGGCAGGGTGATCGAATCCGCGGTCTACGCACAGCGTGCCCTGCGTGTCCGGCGAGCGTTCTGTACCTGTGCCGTGTAAGCGACACG
>JADFHG010000232.1 GCA_022567365.1 Planctomycetota bacterium
TACCAAACCGACGTCGATCGTAGTGGAATGAGCAACGCCAGCGACATATTGCGGGCAATCGACCTCCTCAACGGTGCCGGCAGCTATGACCAATATCTTGGCGAAAGCCTGCCCGAGTGTACGGGTGGCGGCAATGGAAACGATAACGGAAACGACAACACCAACGGGAACGATAACGGAAACGAGAACGCCAACGGAAACGACAATGGCAACGCCAACGACAATGGCAACGCCAACGGGAACGATAACGGAAACGCTAACGGGAACGATAACGGGAACGACAACGGCAATGCCAACGGGAACGACAACGGCAATACCAACGGGAACGACAACGGAAATGGCGGAATGTGCCCCGACGGATCAACGCGACTGTCCGCGAATCTTTCCGGAGGGGGATCGGAGGGCGGTTTTGCCGAATACAGGCTCGAGCCCGACCGGGAGCGCTTCAAGCTCGACGTTTGGAACTTCGCCGCGGGGACGTACACCGTCGTCGTCAAGGGCGTCAGCGTGGGCACGATCCCGGTAGATGGTTCCGGCACGGGGAGTATCGATTGGGATACCAACGACGGCAACTTCCCGTCGAACTTCCCGGACGTGACCGTCGGTGACGTTGTGTCGGTGGGGGGCACAATCGACGGCGACTTCTTCCTCGATTGTTCCTAGGCGCGTCTGAGGACATTGACGTGAGTCTTGCGGTTTGACGGATCAACCGCGCATACGGAACAGGCGGTCAGGCGCTCACGCGCCGGGCCGCCTGTTTCATGCGCCGATTCCGCGCTCTTGGTGGGGCGAGGCGATTGCGCTCCGACGCATACGGGGCAAAGTCTCATGCAAGACGATAGACGAGTCTTCCCCAAACCGCTAGAGCGTTGCCTGTTATTGTGTAGCGTGCGACCGCTCGAACACCCCTGCTATGCTACGGCCGCCACGGGGGGCGGCCGCTACACGATAAGGAACTCTGCTCTAACCCGAAGCAATCTCCGTGTCCGCGCTCCGATTTGCAATCGCAGCGGCCAGCGACTCGAAGCTTGGTTCGTCGGCCTCGACCCATGGTTCGATGCCCCGAGCGCGGAGGGCGGTCGAGGTCGTCGGACCGATGCTGGCAAAGGGCAGATCGACAGCGCCGAGGGCATCGACCGCCGAGGGACTTGTGATGGCGACGACGTCGGCGCGCTCAACGGTCGTCGGGTCGAAAGCCCGTGGGATCGTCTCATACAAGACGGGGCTGAGGACGCTCACGCCGGGCCAAGGATCCGGCGGAGTTGCCAGCGATGATCTCGGATAGCAAACCGTTCCGCGGTGGACCAATTCGCGAAGTTCCGCAAAGAGCGCTTGCCCCGTGCCGCCCCGTGCGACCAAGTCGACGCGCATGCCGCGGGCCAGTGCGGCGTCGCGCGACGCATTACCCACGACGGCCAGACGTGGCACGCGCGACGGTACACCCGCGACGGCGTCGATCGCAAACACGCTGGTCAAGACAAGCCAATCGCCCGGCCCGAGGCTGTGGATAACGTGGCTCGCGTCGTCGAGAATCCGGCGTTCGACAACCGGGCCGAGCAAGACGGAAAGACCGGCGTCGCGCAGTGCGGTCGAGAGCGGCCCGTCGGCGGTTTCGTCCCGTGTGACCCAGACTCTCATGCCGCGTCCCCGCCTTCATCCACTCCGTTGTGCGCGCTCGCCCCGTCGCTTGCACCGCGCTCGCCGAGTTCGCGCATGAGCCGCTCGGCCAATCGTCGACCGACCGCTGCGCAGTCATCGCCGGTCTCAATGCCTTCGGCGCAGCGACGACGGTCGTCGCTAAACAACTGTGCGTGGAGTCGAATCGCGGTACCGTCCACGGTGGCCAGCGCGCCCACCGGCGTGTGGCAACCGGCGCCCACCGCACGAAGAAAACTCCGCTCGGCTTCGACGGCGCGACGGGTCGGCCCATGATCCAGCACCCTGACGAGTTCGGCGGTGGAACCCTCCTCGCGGGTTTGCACCGCCAGCGCGCCTTGTGCGGGGGCGGGCACGAATCGGTCCGGCGGCAATTCGATCGCGTGAGGCACGACAAGCCCAAGTCGTTTCACTCCGGCGGCGGCCAACACGACTCCGTCGAGACCCGCCTGATTGATCTTGGCGATGCGCGTGGGCACATTGCCCCGGATCGCCACGATGATGACATTGCCGAGTCGTTCGAGCTGCGCGATTCGTCGCGGGCTGCTCGTGCCGATGCGAAACCCCGCCGGCAATGCGTCGAGATCGACCGGATCGCGCGTCACGAGTATGTCGTGCGCGACCTCGCGCCGCGGGATGGCCGCAATCGTCAAACCGGGAGTGACCGCCGTTTGCAAATCCTTGTAGCTGTGAACGGCAAGATCGATCCGCTCGGCGGAGAGCGCCTGCTCGATCGCGCCGACGAACCCGCCGACGGGCCAATTCTCATCGAACGGCTGATCTCGTGCGGTATCGCCGTGCGTCTTGATGATGATCCGCTCGATCTCCAGCGACGGATGGGCGGCGCGCAAGCGCTCGCTGATCCAGCCGGTCTGCCAAAGCGCGAGGTCGCTGCCGCGCGTGCCGACCCGCAAAACGATTCGGTCCGTCATTTGCCAACGCTCCGAAAGCTGTCGTCACTCGCGCCAAAGGTTCTTGAGCGACGCGGAGACTCGATCCCGTGCGCCGGGCACGTCGATCATCGCGTCATCGTCGTCCACGCGGAGCGTGCGATGGTCAAACAGATCGCGCATGCTCGTCGGAATGAACCGCGTAAGCTGGGCATACCCGTGACCGTCACCCCGGCGGTAGCGACTGTGGTAGTAGCGAAGCGGAAAATATACATAAAGCGTGTTCTTCGCACGGGTCATCGCGACGTAGAACAACCGGCGCTCCTCGTCCACGCCCGCGTCATCGGCGGTGGCCATATCGGAAGGGATCATCCCATCGGCGGCGTGGATAATGTGGACGACGTCCCACTCGCAACCCTTCGCCGAATGGATCGTGCTCAGGACGAGAAAGTCCTCGTCCAAGTACGGCGCACCGGCAAGATCGGAGGTTGACGCCGGCGGATCGAGCGTCAGGTCCGTGATGAATCGCGTACGCGATTTGTATCCCGCGGCGATCTCGGCGAGCTGTTCCAGATCACGAAGGCGCGGCCCGGCGTTCTCGAATGATTCCTCGCAGATCGGCGCGTAGAATCGGTGGATTCGCTCGATCTGGGTGGCGAGGCTCGCAACCTTGCGCTTCTTCGACTTGCGCAGCGTACGCTTGCCGGCACGCGAAGATGGCAGGGGCGTGCCCGCGCAATCGGCAAGGGCGAGACGCAGTTCGGCGAATCCTTCGCGCCCAGCCGGCGACACGAGTGGTGGCTCTTCGATCATTCGCCTAAGTGGGCTTGGCGTTGCAACACCGGGATCCCCATCGTGGCCATTGCTCTGCCGTCCGCGCACGCCGAGCTCATCGATGATGCGCCGGGCCGATTTCGGTCCGATGCCCCGCAACAGCAGCAACGTGCGGAGCCAACTGATTTCGTCGTACGGATTCTCGAGGATGCGGAGGATGGCGAGCATGTCCTTGATGTGGGCCGCGTCGACGAACTTGAGCCCGCCGTACTTGTGGAACGGGATGTTGCTGGCGGCAAGCTCGACCTCCAGCTTGGCGCTATGGTGCCCCGCGCGAAACAACACCGCCTGACGTTGAAGGGCGACGCCGTCTTCGTAGTGGTCGAGGACATGCGTGCGCACATCCTTGCTCTGCCCGTCTTCGTCCATGCACGTCACAAGAATCGGTTTGACGTCGGACGTGCGATCGGACCACAAGTCCTTGGTGAATCGCTCCTTCGCCTGCGACATGACCGCGTTCGAAGCGGTGAGAATCGGCTGCGTCGATCGGTAGTTCTTCTCGAGCTTGACGATATGCGTGCCCGGAAACTGATCGGGGAAATCGAGAATGTTGCGCACGGTGGCCGCGCGAAACGAGTAGATCGACTGCGCGTCGTCGCCGACGACCATGATGTTGTCGTTGCCGCGCCGCAGGCCGCGCAGCATCGCCGCCTGGATCGAGTTCGTATCCTGATACTCATCCACGAGCACATGGTCGAAGCGCTCGCAGATGACGTCGCGTATCTGCTCCTCCTCGCAAAGCGCCTTCCAAAACAACAGCAGGTCGTCAAAGTCGACGACGTCGCTCGCGCGTTTGCGCTCGGTATAGCGCTCGAAGATCGTCGCGATCGCGTCCAGATCGTCGGCGCACCAAGGGAAATGCTCCTCCATCACCTCGCGCAGCGGCCGTTGGGCGTTGACCACGTGCGAGTAGATCTTGATGAGCGTCTGTTTGCGGGGAAACCGGCGGTCGCTCTTGGCCGCGCCCGTTTCGGTTCGGATGAGATTGAGCACGTCGGCCGCGTCAGAGGCGTCCATGACGGTGAAATCGGCGCTTAGCCCGACGGCGCGTCCGTATTGGCGGAGCAGTCGATTCGCGACGGCGTGAAACGTGCCGCCCCAGATGTTTTGTACGGCCGGGTCGTCCGCGAGGAACTTCGCCCGGTCGATCATTTCGCCCGCCGCCCGACGTGTAAACGTCAATAGGAGAATACGTTCGGGATCGGTCCCGTTCTGCACGAGGTATGCGGCGCGGCAGGCGAGCGTCTTGGTCTTGCCGGTCCCCGCCCCCGCGATCACCAACAACGGCCCGTCGCCGTACGTGACGGCTTCGCGCTGGGCATCGTTGAGTTCGGCGAGCCAGGGTGCGGACATACGACATTCCCATTTCAGGACCGAGGAATCAGAGGGGTATTGCACGATCGCGCACGGTCATTCAAAACAGCGTCGCCTGTTCTTCTTTCTTTCCGTCCTCGCCGGACCCCGCGTAACGAATCCCGAGATGCTCGTAGGCGTCCTTCGTCACCTGACGCCCCTGCCGCGTTCGGATCACGAACCCGATTTGCAACAAATACGGCTCGACCATCTCCTCGAGGGTATCGCGTTCCTGCCCCATCGTAGCGGAGATCGCGTCGATTCCCGCCGGCCCACCGCCATATACCTTGATCAATACGCGAAGAAACGCACGGTCAAGCTCGTCCAAACCCAGCCCATCAACCTGCTGAATCTCCAGGCCTCGATCGACGACGGCCGGGCTAAGCGCACCGTCGGCTCGAACCTGGGCGTAGTCGCGTGCGCGCTTCAGCAAACGAATTGCCACGCGCGGGGTGCCCCGACTCCGCTCGGCGATGGCCTCGAGGGCGCCGGGCTCGACCACCACGCCCAATCGCTCGGCCGCCCGTTCGAGGATAAGGGTAAGCTCGCTCGGCGGGTAGAACTGCAAGTGAAATCGATGCCCGAACCGGTCACGCAACGCGCCCGTCAGCATGCCCGCCCGCGTGGTAGCGCCGATCAGCGTGAAGCGTTTCAGCGCGAAGTTCACGACTCGCCCGCTGAGCCCGCCCTCGATCGTGAAGTCGACGCGAAAGTCCTCCATCGCCGGATAGACGAACTCCTCGACGATCCTCGGTAGACGATGGATCTCGTCGATAAAGAGCACGTCGCCGGTTTCCAGGTTGGTCAGCAGGGTCATCAGGTCCGCCTGCTTCGCGAGCGTCGGACCCGAGGTGACCCGGGGCGGCTTGCCGCACATCTCCATGGCGATCACATTGCCCAGCGTGGTCTTGCCCAGCCCCGGGGGACCGTCGAGAAGGATGTGCTCGAGGGGCTCGCCGCGCTGCTTCGCGGCCGACATCGCGATCGCGAGCTTTTCCATCAGCGATTCCTGCCCGATCATCTCGGAGATCGAGCGAGGGCGGAGCGCGGCGTCGACCGGTTCGTCGATCTGCGTGCGCTGGGCTGAGATAATCCGGTCGCGGGCCATTACGATACGCTCATCGTATACGGGAGCACTCCACCGCGAAAGGCGACCTCGTCGGCCCGCTCGCGATCGGGCGCATGGAAGATCAGGCGGCCTATGCGACCGGGAGGGCGAGACTCCCGCCGAACCTATGCGTGGAAAGCCGCCCCCGGCGGGAACGGGCCAACCCGCCGGGAACCCGGACACCGTGAGCTGGATGGCGACCCCGACCATAACTCTCTGAGCGTTTCATCCAAGGTTAACGTCCTGCTTCGGCGGAAGCCCGGCTTGGCAGCAGCCTCGCCCTCCCCTTCTGGTCTCGCCCTTCCCATTGGGTCTCGCCTTCCCAATTGGGCCTCGTCCTTTCGATCGGAGTTCGGATAAGAGGCCATCTGCTTGAATCACTGCACTAGCAGCCTGTTGAAGAAGTCCGCGTAGCGTCCGCCCCCTGTGGCGGACGTGGTTTTCGAATCCGCTATCGCCTTCCTACGTCCGCCACGGGGGGCGGACGCTACGAACTCGGGTGGACAACACTTC
>JADFHG010000233.1 GCA_022567365.1 Planctomycetota bacterium
TCCTTCCACCAGTGGGCGTAGCTTTCAGCCCCTTCACCCCGCCGCTGGCAATCGGCAGCGGTGAAGGTTACATAGCCAATAGGCGCATCGAACCAGACGTAGAGCGATTTGCCGGCTGCATCGGGATCATCCAGCGGCACCGGAACCCCCCATTGCAGGTCTCGCGTCATCGCTCGTTCGGGTAGCCCTTCCACCTCGATCCGTCCAAGGGATTGATTCAGCACGATAGGCCGCCAGGCCGCGGCGGCATCCGTAGTTTCTTTTTTCCCATTCAGCCACTCGGCGAGGCGGCTCTGGAGACGATCCAGCCGAAGATACCAGTGAACCGTGTCGCGAAGCACGGGCGTTGAACCGGTCATCACACTGACCGGATTCAGGAGCACCGTCTGGTCGATCGAACGCCCGCACTCTTCACATTGGTCCCCGAACGCCTGGTCGCCGGCACAGTGAGGACACGTACCGCGGACGAACCGGTCGGGCAGAAACTGGCTTGCTTCGACGTCGAAAAGCTGCTGACTCCTCCGCTTGGTGAAAAAGCCCTTTCTGTGAATCACAAGAAATAAATCTTGGCTGAACTTTTCGTGCGCCGTTACGTACTCCGGCTGGTGGGTGCCGCCGTAGATATCAAATCTGATGCCCAGGCCGGAGAAATCCTGCTGCTGCCGGTGGTTGAAATGGGCCGTTAGCTCCTCAACGCTGCGGTTTTGCTCTCGGGCGCTTTTCAGGGCGGCGACGCCGTTGTCATCGCTGCCGCAGATGAACCGCACGTCGGCACCGGTCGCGCGGAGGTAACGGACGTAGGTGTCGGCCGGGAGATAGGCGCCGGCCACATGGCCTACGTGCAAACGGCCGTTGGAGTACGGCAACGCCGCGGTAATCAAAAATCGTCGATCTGACATACCTTCTCAACACCCAGGGACGCGGTTCGCACGAGTCGGACAACGCGCCAGGGCGGACCGCGAGAAACCGAAATTACAGCGGCAAACCAAGAGTCGACCCGATTGCGCGTCGGTTGTCGCCCTGCCCACCCGTCGGAAACACCGAGGCAGCGCAAGGACGCGCCGATTGTAACCGAGCCGTCGAGGCTGACAAGAAACGCGGTGCGAGGAAGAGATCGACGGTTGGCCGGCGGGTCGTCGGAGCCGTTTGCGGGTGCCGGTGCCACACCCATCAGTTTGAAGTTCTCCAGCCGATTGACAAACGCGGACCGCAGGCGCGGGTTGCCCCGGGAACGCGATTTCGTCCCGATTTCGGGCACGGACATCGTTGCCGTCATGGCGCATTGCGAGTTGTCGAAAACCGTGTGGGGTGGCTTGGTTCGCGGTTGCGCGGTATCCTCGCTGCCGCGTTTCAACCGGGTCGCTACGCTCAGTGTGCAAATCGCAACTGCGATCGGTGTCTTGGATCAGGGCGTGCGCGGTCGAAGACGGGCGGCGCGATCAGCCGTTCGGCTGTCTCGTTGCCGCGTGAGGTGTGGTTTTGGTTAGGACCAGTGGAGCATGGGAGTGATGTCTATGAGTACGATTTGTAAGACGACGCATCGAGGAATCAACGTTGGCCCATGGTGTCGATGGGGCGCGACCATCCTTGTGGGTGTCTTGGGCTTTTCGCTTTCGGCCTCCGCGGTGCGAGCGGAGTCGGTGTTTCTCGTCGCCGACAACCATCCGGATCTCGAGAGTTTCTTCACGCTCGACTTCGGTGAGCTGGGCGGCGTGACAAGCGCCGTCATCACGAACACGCGCTTCGTGCTCGACATCGATGCGAAGGCGGGCACGGCACGGTTTGTCGAATATCACCAGGACATCGAGCCGCTGATTCTTCCCGGCGGGATCAGCACGGGCGACATTACCATCGAGATCGTCGAGGGTTCCTCGAGCGGTACGTTCGATCCGAAGACGAACGAGTACATGACCACCGAGCTTTATTTGATCTTCTTTACCGAGGATCTGAGCATGTTCGGCGTCGAGTCACCATTGATCCTCGAGAGCTCGTCGAACGGGATCCTCAACATGGACTCGAACGTGACGGGGACGATCGCCATGGCATGGGAAGGCGGCAGCGAGCTCCAGAATCCCGGCGACCCGAAGAACCCGATCGAATTCACCTACACCTGCACCGTCAACAGTCAGTTCGCCCAGGCGGGCACCGGGGACTTCAATGCCGACGACCACGTCAACTTCGAAGACTATCTCGAGCTGCGCGAGTGCTTTGTGGAACATCTGGACTCGCCGGTGGGTTCGGCGTGCGCGGCGGGCGACTTCGACGTTGATGGGGATATCGATTTCGACGACGTCGCCGCGTTTCGGTCGGTGTACGGATCGTAGTGTTATTGAGTTGTCAGTTTTCAGTCTTCAGTTGTCAGTTAGCAGCCCGTTGAAAAAACCTGATCTGTATGTGTGGCACCGGTTTTCAGCCGGTCAAAACAGGTGGCACCGGCTAATAGCCGGTGATAAGACGGGCTATTAGCCCATGCCACACTTCTTCAACGGGCTGTTGGGAAGTCTTCCGTCGTCAGTTACCAGTTTGGGTAAACGGACCACCGACGACTTCCTAACTGACAACTGACGACTGACGACTGACGACTGACGACTTCCCAAATCTTCCCTGCGCGGCGTCGCCATGGCGTACTTCAATCCCGAGGAAGAAACGCTCGACCGCGACGGTCTTGCGTCGCTGCAACGGCGCAAGCTTGGAGAGATGCTCCGTGCGGTCCTACCGGGAAACGCCTTCCAACAACGGAGGTTGGGCGGTATCGAGTTCGACCCCGCAACCGATCCGATCGATCGCCTGCCGTTCACCACTCGGGCGGAGTTGCAGCAGGACCAGGCCGAGAATCCTCCGTACGGGACCAATTTGACGTATCCGATCGAGCAATACACACGGTTCCACCAGACGTCCGGAACAACCGGTGTCCCCCTCCGCTGGTTGGACACAACCGCGAGTTGGGACTGGTGGAAGCGATGCTGGATGACAATTTATCGCGCGGCGGGCATCACCGAGCACGACCGTCTTCTGTTTCCCTTTTCGTTTGGGCCGTTCATCGGATTCTGGGGCGCGTTCGACGCGGCTGCGACCTACGGTTGCCTTTGCCTACCGGGTGGGCATATGACAACGACCATGCGGTTGCATTTCATGATGGAAAACGACGCGACCGCGATTTGCTGCACACCGACGTACGCGCTGCGGATGGGCGAGGTCGCGGTCGAAGAGGGGATCGATCTGGCCGCGTCGAGTGTCCGTGCGTTGATCGTCGCCGGCGAACCCGGAGGCAGCATCCCGGCGACGCGCGAGCGCATCGAAACCGCCTGGGGCGCCCGCGTCTTCGACCACACGGGCATGACCGAGATCGGCCCGGTCGGTTTTGAGTGCGAGGAGGCGCGCGGCGGTGTGCACTTGAACGAGAGCGAGTTCATTGTCGAGGTCATCGACCCGCGGACCGGGAAAGCCGTTTCGGACGGCGCGCTTGGCGAACTCGTGTTGACCAACCTCGGGCGATGGGGATCCCCGCTGTTCCGCTACCGCAGCGGCGATCAGGTCCGCATCACGAGGGATCAGTGTGCGTGCGGGCGGTGGTTCGCGCGGATGGACGGCGGCATAATCGGTCGAGTGGACGATATGTTCGTCGTTCGCGGGAACAACGTGTTTCCATCGGCGGTCGAAGGCGTGATCCGGAGGTATCCGGAGATCGCGGAGTATCGGATGGTGGTCGTCAACAGTGGATTACTCCGCGACCTTCGGATCGATATCGAGCCGGCGGCGGAAGTGGACGCGGATCGCCTCGCGGCGGCGGTCAGGGCGGCGGTCGGCGAGGAACTCCATTTCACGCCGATCGTCCAGTGTGTTGATCCGGGCACGCTGCCCCGGTTCGAACTCAAGGCACGGCGACTGGTCCGCGAGGACGAGATCGATGCTCCTTCGTGAGCGTTCGCCATGGGCTTCGCGAACAGCCTCTTGACGTTGGATCAGCCTTGCATTGTGCGGGTTACGAAAGGCCTCCTTGGGAAAGCAAACCTCGCGGTTGAGCCGTCAGTCGTCGCGCGAGGTTGCGAATCGGCTCGGCGGGAACTTCGCCCTCCCGCCGCGTGACGCACCGTGACGGACGTTTCGGAATGCACTACACTCGCGTCGGGTACGTGTTTAGCGCGTAGCGGCCACCCCCTGCGGCGGCCGTAAAACGCAGATAGCGGGCTCAAAAGCCACGTCCGCCATGGGGGGCGGACGCTAGCCGGAGTTTTTCAGCAGGCTGCGAGGCACCCGAGACCGAAGATACCCCAATCGTGCGTGTCGTCGACGGTTAGCCGGCCGACCGGCAGAATCGCGGCCACGAGATTGAGGCAGGATCGGAGACGAAATGATTAAACACTCGCTCATCATCGGTGCGCTCGTCGTTGTCGGTTGTACATCGGCGGCGGCAAATGACTGGCCCTTTTGGCGCGGACCCGAGCAGACGGGCATGACCCGCGAGAAGGCGATCGTCACATCATGGTCGCTCGACGGCGAAAATCTTCTTTGGAAGAGCGACGTCGGCGGGCGAACCACGCCGATCGTAATGGATGGGCGGGTCTTCATGATCGTCCCCGCCGGCGAGTGCCGACCGATCGGTTCGGGCCGACAAGACTGCGTCGCCTTGCAGGAGCGCGTCGTGTGTCTGGACGCCGACACGGGTGCGATGCTCTGGGAGCACCGATTCAACGTCTTCCACACGGATATCGTGGAAAACCGGATTGGATGGACCTCGATGGTCGGCGATCCACGGCACGGGCGCGTGTATGCGCACGGGACCGGCGGTGAACTCTTCGGATTCGATCGCGACGGCAAACTCCTGTGGAAACGCTCGTTGACCGAGGAGTTCGGACGCATCAGCGGCTACGGCGGGCGCCTTCATACGCCGATCATTGACGGGCAGCGTCTGATCGTCAGTTTCCTCAGTTCGAGCTGGGGGAAACAGGGCAGACCGACGCACCGATACCTGGCGGTCAACAAGATGACCGGCCAGGTGATCTGGTGGGCGGAGCCCGGTGGGAAACCGCTCGACACCACGTACGCCGTCCCGGCGATCGCGGTGATCGACAACTGTAAGGTGTTGATCGCCCCGGCCGCGGACGGAAACATCTACGGCATGCAGTCGCGCACCGGCAAGACATTATGGACGTTTCGGCTGAGCAAGCGCGGGCTTAACTCGTCGGCGGTGACCGACGGCAAGTACGCATACGTCTGCCACAGCGAGGAGAACATCGAGGGCACGGAGATGGGCTCCGTGGTCTGCATTGACGCGTCGGGCACGGGCGACATCACCGACACGGGCGTCGTCTGGCGACGCGACGGTCTGCGCATCGGTTACGCCTCGCCTGCGATCGCGAACGGACGACTATACGTCGTCGACAACTCGGCCAACCTGATATGCCTCGACGCGAAGAAGGGCACGACCCACTGGGTGTACAACATCGGACGCGTCGGCAAGGGATCCCCGACGGTGACCGCGGACGGCGTGATCTACGTCGGCGAGCAAAACGGCATGTTTCACGTGCTTCGTGACGAAGGTGACAAATGCGTGGCATTGGACACGAAGCGCTTCAAACGGGAGGACCACCTGGTTGACGAAATCTTCGGCTCGCCTGCGATCGCGAATGGGCGCGTGTATTTTCAGAGTCGCTACGGCACGTATTGCCTGGGCAAGCAGGGCGCCGTCGTCGAAACGATCGGTGAACCGGTCGACCTTGATCGGGTCGCCTACGCGGCGGATCAGAAAGCCACGGGCACTCCCGGGCGCGGCGGCATACAGCTCATCCCCCGCGAGGTCACGCTTCATCCCGGCGATTCCGTCAAGTTCACGGCGCTCCAGTTGAAACCATCGACGGTAGGCTCGTGGCTGGTCGACGTCAACGCCAAGTATGCCGTACAAGGCATCCCGGCCATCATGGGCGAAGACCACGTCCTGACGGTCGGCGCGGTCGAGGGGTTCGCGACGGGAACCGTCACCTGCGAGATGACCGGTGTCACCGAGACGAGCCGGATCCGGATCACACCAAGGGTACCATTCATCGAGGACTTCGAATCCACGCCGATCGGCTCGGTCCCGCCGGGCTGGATCGGAGCCGGCGCGAAAACGAAGGTCGTCGAGCGCGACGGCGGGCGCGTCTTGCGGAAAATCGCCCCCAAGGAAAAACCGAGTCCGCCGTTTATGCGCCTCCGCGTCTACGCAACTCCCCCGATCGAGGGCGGATACACCGTGCAGGCGGACCTCTTGGGCACGGCACGGCAGGCCAAGCGTCTCCGCTATCAGGCCGACATGGGGCTGATCAACACCCGGTATCGAATGATCATGCTCGGCAAGGCCCAGTCGCTTCG
>JADFHG010000234.1 GCA_022567365.1 Planctomycetota bacterium
AGGCGATGCACCGCTCTTTTCGACTGGCAATGCCGAACGTCCGCATGAACTTCGGCTTGGCCTTGTGAAAAACATTCATCAAACCGACGACCGGGCACCAATAGCGACACCACGTCTTTCCGCCAAAGAAGGGATAGAAGGCGATCGGCAGGATGGCGATCAGCGCCAGGTCGACGGTATACTCGTAGATGCGCGAAATGGTGACGCCCTTTCCGAGGTCGTCGATGCCCAGCGCGACCAGCACCGCGGCAAGGAGCGCGAACCCGGTGACGTAGTAGATTTGCTTCTCGCGGGCGGAGTTGGCCTTGCCCTTGGGGGAATACTGTCGCCAACGATCCCCTACGGTTTCGGCGAGCGCCCCGCAGCCGCAGATCCACGTACAATAGCTCTTACCGCGCAACCACACGGAAAGCGGCAGGGCGACCAGCGTGATGAACAATACCCACGCCACGTAGAACTCCTTGGTCTGCACCCAATCCGTCCAGTTGGCGGGCCTGAGTGACAGCGGCCATACATAGACCAGCCCCCACACACCGCCGCTATGGATCACGAATAGGGGCAATACCGTGAAGAACACGACCTGAAAGAACATCATGGACAGATAGCGCTTGATCTGGCTCTTGTCGTTGTAGACGTAGGCGTATTTGTGCATCGCTTTGACGCCGAACCCGACCACCAGCAGGCTGTAGAGAATCGGATAGAAATCCCCCACGTAGAGTCCCAGCCAGCGAAACTCCCATCCCCAAAACTTCAGCGAAGTGTAAAAGGCCGCAACGATGAGCAGCAGCGGGATGAGGGTCAATAGCCGCTTGAGGTCCCAGCGGTTTTCGTATTTCAGACCGAACGCCCTCAACGCCTCGATCGGCACCGCTTGCTCGAACCGGGTCATCGGGAGGATGGCGTCGAAGCTCAGTCGTTTCTCGCCCTCGGGCGTGATCAATTCGACGTCGCCGCCATGAACGGCCGCCACCTTTGTCGATGGGAGAAAGGCGATGTGCCCGTTCATCTTGACGTCGACGCATCCGCAGTCGATCGTCGTCTCGCCGGCATGATCGTGGGATTCTTCGCAGGCTAGCGTGACATCGTTGTCGGCGGCAAGCCTGCAGGCGGTCTCGAAGGCGAGGGAGCAGGCATCCGATGCGAGGACGAGCAACCGCTTGCCCGAGAAAGGCGTTTCGGGTTCGTCGAGCAGATAGCGCACATTCGGATTCTCTTCGCCGACGGGGTCCATTTTCCCGAGGAAGGTCAACTTGCCGATGGCCACCACGACGCGATGGGCCAGGTACGTTTTCTCGTTTGTTCGGACCTCAAAAAGGTCGCGCTTGGTGATCTTCGTAACCGTCTCGCCGAGCGCGACGTTTAGCGTTTGCCCCGCCAGGGTTTGCTCCCAATCGGCGAGGCACTCGGAAACGGTGCAGTCCTTGAAGCCGAGATCGCCGCGAGCCAAGGCCGGTCCCGTTTCGGCGAGGTAGAGCTTTCGAGTTTTGCCCAACGACGCCACGCCGTTGAACAGGCGCTTCCGCTCCAATATCAAATAGGAAATGCCTTGCTTGGCGAGTTCGAGCGCGACCGTGACGCCCGCCGGCCCGCCGCCGATGATGAGTACCTCGCAATCCGCCGATCCGGACGACGCACGGGGAAGAGCGCTCAGGTGGGTCGCCAACTCCGCGCCGCCATGAATGGCGGCCTTGATGTCCGGGGTTCCCGCGATATCGCCGACCACCCAAAGCCCGGGGATGTTGCTCTGTCCGTGGCGATCGAGCACCGGGTAGCGGTCGCCCATGTCGGTAACTGACCCTCTACCGACGAAAACCGATTTGAATGTTCGGGTCAGGTTCATAGTCTTGCGCTACGCGACCCCCAATACCGGAATCTACGCAGGCGGGTGCCCCACCTTCACCGAAGGGTACGTGTTTCGCGGTTTTTCCGCCAACGCACGGTAGCGTTCGTCCCCGTGGCGGACGGGGGAAACGAAACGCTGCCGAACTTCTACGGCCACTCGACCACACGAACTGGAGGGTTCATGGCGGCGGTGGCGCCGCCGAGCTGTTCGACATGGGGCCGACAACCTTGGCGTCACGGATCAAGCGGATGGGCCTGGTTAGACCCAGTTAGTGCGTCGCGGCCAGGGCTCGATTGGGACACCAATATCGAGTGGTCAGTTTTCAGTTTTCAGTTATCAGTCGGAGGTAGGAACACTCTCCCACTTCCTCACTGACAACTTCCTTACTAACGACGCGCGTTCGCCGGGGTTCTGCCGCGTTGTTCGCATGCTGCACGGGATTTCGCACGCACAGATCGCGATCGCGATAATCCAATCGTGTGATTCGGTGCCCGCCGGTCGGCGTGATCAATACTCCAATTGGCGAAACCGCATCCCGAGCCGGCGTTTGATCCGCTCGTTGGAGACGTGTTTACCGAGATTGACGGCTGGCGACCCGGCTTGCCGGTCGTCGCCGCGAACCCATGTTACCGGCGTGCAACCGGTCGTTTGAGCGAGCCGATCATAGAGCGTGCGGCGACGAATGGGACGGTCCTCGCAAACGTTGAACACGCCCCGGCAGCCGGTTTCGAGAACGCGCATCATCGCCGTCGCGATATCATCCACATGCACGAAATTCAGGAGTGCGTCACCATCATGGCGCTGGGTACCGGCGCTACGTCTCATCCAGTTGGTTGGATCACGTCCGGGTCCGTAAATCGCAGCCAAGCGCAGAATCGTGACGGCCATTCCATTGCGTTGCCCGCCGTCGAGCAAGATTCGTTCCGCTTCCACGAGCAAGCGGGCGTTTTCTCTTGCAGGTGCGATCGGTGATTCTTCAGTGACCAGACTGCCATCCGTCTTGCCATATACGCTCGTCGACGACGTGTAGACGATTCTGGAAACGCCGGCAGCGCTGGCCGCTTCCAGGACGTTTGCGGCGCCGTCGACGTAGACGCTGCGATAATCCCCGCGATTTCGCCCGGCGGCCACGCAGAGGTATACGATGTCCCGCCCTTGAAGGAACGCCCGCAATGCGTCACGATCCGACACCTGGAGAACGACGGGTGCCATGCCGTAGCCTTCAAGTTCGGGCCGTCTTTCCGGTGTCGTCGTCGTACCCGCGACGTCATGCCCCACCGCCGCCGCCGCGCGGGCAAACGCCGACCCGACATACCCACATCCAACTATCGCGATGTTCTTCATCGGTCCGCCGGCGGACTCGTCCGTCGTCGTCTCCAATCCCGCAACCATCCGAGCAGCCTTCCGAGCCCCGAGCGCAAGCGACGGGTCTTCGCCTTCACCGGAGGCGGCCCGGTCGCACCTGAGCCTCGCCCTGCCGTTCAACGCGCCGAGCGCGTGCCACGCACGTGAACACCCTCCGAGTCGAACGTAACTTCTACCGCACCGACGTCGGCCGTACTCAGCAATGTGGTCTCTCCCACAAGCTCGAGCAGCCCGTTTCGCGTCTCGGAGCGCCGCCGGCTGCTCGACCGAATGAGCACCGATGCGCCAACCGCATCGATAAACGCCCTCGAACTGGGACGAACTCCGCCGTGATGGGGAAGCACAAGCACGTCGGCGCCAAGCCCGCCGCGTTCGATCAACGCCTGCTGGGCACGCTCCTCGATGTCGCCCGTGAGTAGGATCGAGTGGCCCAGGTAGCTGATCCTGAGCACCGTCGAGCTGTCATTGGGGCTGAGTTCGCCGGCGACCGACAGGCCGCCGGCAAGCCGGGTGGCCGGGCGCCGGGCGCCGTTCGGCCAAAGCCGTTCGTATCGGACGCCGCTACGTTCCCAAACGGAAGGGAACTTGTCCATCGTCTCGATCGAGTGGCCGCGATCTCTTAGCAATTCCATGAGGTGCGCGCTCGGTGATCGAGGTCGAGTCAAGCCCTCGAACCACTCGTTGATCACGACCGGCCCGGTGGAAAACGTATCGAGAACGGTCGGAATCCCGCTGAAATGATCGAGGTTTGGGTGGCTGACGAAGATCCGATCGATCCGTCGAACGCCGCGCTTACGGAGATATGGCACGATGACCGATGCCCCGATATCGTACGGGCGACTGCTGCCCGCATCGTAGAGTTCGGTGCTGCCATCCGGAAGCTCGATCACCGTTGTCGATCCGTTCCCCACGGCGAGGATGGTCACCGTCAGACGCTCGTGCGCGCCTTGGGGCCACAGCCAAATGGCAACCGTTGTCACAAAGACCGCGAGCGCCGCACGAATCGCGCCGCGCGGGAGGCGCGGCCGAGGAGCGCTGGGCGTCTCGGCCTCGCGCTCCGGTGACGTAGCCGAAACAGGCTCACCATGAAAACGCCACGCGACGATCGCCAACAGCGCGTAATACGCAATCACAACGGGCATGGGCGGTGCCTCAAAGTCGATTGCGGCGCCCGGCATTGACGCGAGTCGATCCACGAACGCGATCAGCCCGGACTCTACCGCCGTCAGGACGACCCCCATCCAGACGCCGAGCGGCGGCGCCAAGACGCTGAGTATCAACTTTGCGAATCCGAGCCCCATGACGAATGTGACCAGCGGCATTACGACAATCGTATTCGGTGCCCCCCATGGGTACATGCGCTGAAAGAACAATAGGATGAGAGGGAGCGTGGCGAGCCAAGCCGCGCCCGCAATGGGCAAACCGAATCGCACAAATCGCCACAAGTATCTTGGGACACCGAAAGAAACGCGCGCGACAACCGACGAGCCGTGCATTTGCGCGGCGTGCAATTGGGCCTGCCGCCGGTCCTCGGCGTCGAAAGGACGGTGAAGAACCACGCGCGCGAACCAGCGGTACACCGCCTCAATTACCGCGGACACGGCCGGACCGAGGTATGCCACGCCCAACACCGCCACCACTGAAAGCTGGAATCCCGCGTCAAACACCACCGCGGGTTCGATTGTCGCCATCAGCACCACGGCCGCGGAAATCCAGTTCATGTATGCTCGATCGCGTCCGGCTAGCCGCGCCGCGCAGTAGAGCAAGGCCATGATCGACGCGCGGAGAATCGGGGGCCGCGGTTCCGCGAGCAGGGCGTATAGCACGATGACGACGATCATGATCCACGTGCGTGCGACGCGCTCGACCATCAGAGCCTGACACACAAGCCCCACGAGCATCATCACGATGACGACATGCACTCCGCTGACCGCCAGGAAGTGGGCGCAACCCGCGCGCACGAAGATGTCGTTCAAGCGTCGGTCCAGTTGCGATCGATGTCCGAGCAGCATCGCGTCGAGGAGGCTCGCCTCTTCGGTCGCGCCGGCGGAGAGGTCGTCGAGCAGCAGGCCGCGCACGGTCGCACGAAAAGACGCGATGAGACCGGCGCCGATGCCATCGACCGTCGCCGCCTTTCCCGTCGCATCCACTGAATCGAGCCGGCGGATGTTCTCGCGATAGCCCAACCTGAGAACGCCAACGATCCCTTTCCGGCGATTGAACAAAGCCCAGTCGAACGCCCCGGGGTTCGCCGGCGGCGCGAGGGCCTGTAGCCATCCGAGAATCTCGACTCGTTCGCCGGTGGCGAGGTCCAACACCGGTTCGGAGACAACGACGCGAAGGCGCCCCGTCACATCGACTGTGCGGTTGTCTCCGACCAAGGTGTCCACGTCGAACAGAAAGACCGTTCGAGACCCGCCGTAGGTCCAATGCTTGAACGGATTCGTATCGAACTCGGCGTCGTGGATGCGGGGCTGACCGACGATTCGTCCGCGGACTCTGGCCAGTGATCGCTCGGGCGTCGCGTGGCGCTGAATGCTCGTGGGCGCAATCCGCCGGACGCGATTTTGGTGCATCACGCCGCCGACGCCTCCGGCCATGATGAACAGCAACACCGCGCCCGCCCGCCGGCGCGGCGTACGCAGCCCGCCGGTAATCGCCGCCGCGACGAAGACCACCCCATAGACCCAGAGCGCCGGCCGCACGAATTCGTCAACGGTGATTCCGGCGATCAACCCGACGGCCACGGGAAAGAGCGGCGCCGTGCGGTGAATCCACTCGAGGAGAGCGCCGGGCTCCCGCCGCACCGAGGCTTCATGGGTTGTCATGGATCACCGAAACCCTTCGATCGCACTTGGGGCGTCCGTTGTTCGTTGGTACGCTTGCCGGCCGGCCCGGCAAGCCGCCGGCAAGCCGCCGGCAAGCCGGGTGGCCGGTGGCCGGCCCGTCGCTTGCGCTCGGGGTTCTGATTGCTCGCTTGCCGGCCGGCACCCGTCGCTTGCGCTCAGGGCTCTGATTGCCGATTGCTTCAGCGGCTTGCCGGAACGGCCCGCTTGGCCGATAATTCGGTCTAGCAAGCTGGCTTTGCTGGTTGTTCGTACGTCAACGCCTCCCGCAGCGGATATGATCACGGATTTG
>JADFHG010000235.1 GCA_022567365.1 Planctomycetota bacterium
GTACTTCGCCATCACCGCCGCGTGGTCGTCCACTTCAACGCCACTGCGCATCCAATGGTCGAGTGGACGACTCAACAAGTCGTCGAGGCGTATCGTGATCCGAACCGCGACCGTCACAGGCTGTCCAAATACCCGCATTTGAGTATTTCGACAGGCGTTGCGAGGGTACTTTCATCGTACATACCCTACACTCGGAGGCCGAAAAGTACGTTTCGTGAGCGCGCGATCGAGGTATTCCGACAGCCTGGTAAGGGAGCCGTCTTCGCGGTAGCGCCCGTAGCGATGGTACGGTATGAGCGGCTTCGGAAAGGCGGCAGAGCCCATCCACCGATTCTGTCACGCACCCGGATACAAATGGCAGAGCCCGGGCACAGCGGCTGGTCACAGGAGACCGTCTACCGAGAATGGGCCGGCCACGCAGAAATCTCATGTGCCCTGCCACGCCGGGCGTCGGCTCAGCCGCGGTGAGTACGAATGGAAGCTTGGATATCATCCGTCAAAAATCCCGCCCTTGACACGGTAACGCACATGGAAGCCGCGGGCTGCCGGCAAGCTGGCTTTGCCAGGCCCGCGCGATGCCACGGACTTGGTGCGACGCGCCTTATATGTACGGACGATCGCCCAGGCTGAAGCATGCGCCTCCGGGGAGTGGGAACGATCGGGCAGGCTGAAGCATGCGGCTCAGGGGAATGGGGACGACCGCGCGGGCTGAAGCCCGCGGTTCAGTTGTTCGTGGAACTACCGAACCGCGCTCGTGAGGAAACGGCCTCTCCGTCTGCACCGCACCCGTAGGGACGCGGATCGGTCGATCCGCCGCGCGACGCGAGGAGAATGCCCACCAGAATGAGCCCGCCGCCGATCCCCTGCGTCGGGGCGATGTGTTCGCCCAATACGAGATACGCGAGAATGGCCGTACCGATGGGTTCGGCAAGGAGAAATATGCTCATGAGTGTCGCCGACATGTATTTGAGCGCCCAGTTGAGCGAGCCGTGACCGAGTATTTGTGGCACGACGGCCAGCAGCACGAAGAACAGATACGTCGATCCGCGGTATCCACCGAATCCCTCACCGCTCACAACCATGACAATGAGGAGCAGGACGGCGGCCACGGCGTAGACCGGCGTGATATAAGTGAGTAAGCTCATCTCCTTTCGGACGCGCCGACCCACCAGGAAATAGCAGGAACCCATAATCGCGCCGGCGACGGCGAGTAGATCACCGTAGAGTGGATCGGTTTCCCCTCCAACCCCGGAAGTTCCGTCAACCGTCGTTGTCGTAGCGGGTAGCGGTGCGGCCGATGACGAGGCATCGGACACCGCGACGACCGCGCCGCCGGCCGCCGCCAGCATGATGCCCGCCGCGAGCCACCGGTGGATTCGCTCGCGAAAGAGGAAATAGGACGCGATGGCCACGAAAACGGGATTGGTCGTTACCAAAAGTGTGGAACTCAGCGCGGACGTGTGCTTGAGCGACGCGATCCAGAAATGGAAATGGCCGGCAAGAAAGACACCGGCGAGCAAGGTGCGTCCCAGGTGGATTTTGGAAACGCCCGCGCCGCCGCGGCGCCGAGCGAGCACCGCCGGCGGAATGAGAATGAGCGTCGCGATCGACAATCGGGCGGCCGCGATGACGACGGCCGGCGCGTCGTCGCAAAGTTTGATGAAGACGGCCGCGGTGGAAACGGAGAGGATGCCGAGCGTGATGACCAACGCAATGGCGGGAGATGATTTCACGCGTCTTACGAACTCCAATTCCGTCGGCCGGCAGTCCGTTGAAAAGGTGTGGCGCGGACTTGCGGCCCGTGTTTCCCGCCCGTGGTTTCACCAGCCGGAAGCCCGTGCCGCACGCGGGTGTCAGCTTTTTTCTTCAGTCCGGCAGCGTCCGCCCCCCGTGGCGGACGTCGCACTCGAGGGCCATATGCCGTGGCGATCCCACTGCACGCGAAATGAGAATGCTCCAGGCGTTGCCTGACATTGTGTCGTGTGAGAAAGATCGAAGAACCCGTTGGTTCTACGGCCGCTGCGGGGGGCGGCCGCTACACAATAACGAACCCCGCCCCAGCATGCGCGCGAACAAGAAACGCGCGGCTCGGCGCTCTTGGCGACCGGTACGATGTTCGCTCACCGCGAGTATAGCACCATCCGCGCTAACGGCTACGGTTGACACGACTTACAGCGTGACGTAGAGATGCGCATGGTTCTCGGGAGTTACCGTGTCTTCGGAACGCCGGGAGTCGACAAGGTCCATCGGATTGGCTCAGCCCGCGAACGGACACGGACGATGATTCGCTTTACCGTAATGACCACCGAGTTGGGTTCGTTCGCCTTCGTCGCGCGCGATGGGCGGTTGGTCGCGACGTTCACACCGTCGCACGGCGGCGACGTGAAGCGGTTCATTCGTGAGCGTTGGCCCGATGCCGTCGAGACACCGCGCGCAATGCCGCGGTTCCGGCGGCAGATCATGAGTTTCTTCGCGGGACGGCCGACAGCGTTCGACGTCGAGATCGACGTCGCGTCGTACTCGCCTTTTCAGCAACGGATCTTCGAGGCGTGTCGGTGCATTCCGTACGGGAAGACGGCGAGTTACGGCGAACTCGCGGCCGCCGCCGGCACACCGGGTGCGGCCCGCGCAGTGGGCAATACGATGGCGCGGAATCCGATTCCGATTGTCATCCCTTGTCATCGAGTGGTGCGATCGGACGGATCGCTCGGCGGTTTTTCATCGCCAGACGGTACCAGGGAGAAGCTCCGCCTGCTCGAACTGGAGGGAGCACGGTTCGCGGATTGCACTGCCGTGGCATGACTTCGCACCGTAAACGGCTGTTGCAAGAGTCGATTCCGATGGTATGGCACCGGCGAATTACCGTGGCATGCACAGGCTATTAGCCTGTGCCACACTCGTGGCCGGAAAACGCGAACAGGAGAAGGAAATGGCGCGATGTTCACGTCGAGAGTTCATACATTCGACCGTCGCGGCGGCAGCCGCCGGCGGGGCACTGGGCGCGGGCATCTCGGCTGACGCGCTCGCGGCAGCCGCGCAAACCGCGCAGCCGCGCGGTGCGGGCACGGGCGCGGGCGGTCCCGTGGTCATCAGCAGCGCGAACGGGCTACGCGCGACGAAAAAGGCGATGGGAATCATGCTGGCCGGCGGCGATCCGTTGGACGCTGTGATCGCGGGCGTCAACATTGTCGAGGAGGATCCGACGGACCACTCGGTCGGCTACGGCGGTCTGCCGAACGAGGACGGCGTCGTCGAGCTCGATTCGTGCGTCATGCACGGTCCGACGCACCGGGCCGGCGCGGTCGCGGCGCTACGCAACATCAAAACGCCCTCGCGCGTCGCCAAGGTCGTGCTCGAGCGCACGGACCACGTGTTGCTCGTCGGCGAGGGGGCGCTGCGTTTTGCCCGCGCCCACGGTTTCGAGGAGGTCAACCTCCTGACCGACGAGGCGCGGAAGATCTGGCTCAAGTGGAAGGAGCGACACTCCGACCGAGACGACTGGATTCCGCCGGCCGAGGTCGTGGACGATGACGACCGGGCCGACGCGGGCGGCGACGTTGAATACACATACGGCACGATCAACTGCTGCGCGATAAACGGGGCGGGTGAGTTGGCCGGGGTCACCACGACGAGCGGGCTGAGCTACAAGATCCCCGGGCGGGTGGGCGATTCGCCGATCATCGGGGCGGGGCTTTACGTGGATAACGACGTCGGCGCTGCCGGAAGCACGGGGCGCGGCGAGTCCGTCATTCAGATTTGCGGCGCACACACCGTTGTCGAAGCCATGCGCCATGGAATGACCCCAGAGGCCGCTTGCCTGTATGCCCTCGAGATGATCGCCGCCAAGACGCACGAGAAACGGCTGCTCGACGAAAAGGGGCGACCGAAATTCGACGTGAAGTTCTACGCCCTCGCCCGCGACGGACGGCACGGCGGCGCGGCGATTTGGTCGCGCGCGAAATACGCGGTCTTTTCCGAGGGTCGCAACAGGCACGAGCCGTGTGCGTTTCTTTTCGAGCGATCGCTGAAGACGTAGCGCGGCATCAGCGAAATTGTGAAAATCGTTGCCCCTTTCGTCGGGCCTGGCTACAACGTCAACCGTGAAGCCGCGGGTTCGGCGGGGAGGGCGAGGCGCGATGCAACCGGCCGGCCGGCGCCGAGCCGATTCATTGCCTCGCAGCCGTGCACGCGGATCGACGGGAAGTTCACCTTCCCAATTCAGCGCCGGCCCAAACCCGGAGAATGTGTCCTATGGGCGGGAGTGACCAACGATGACTGATAATGCGAAAGGCGACAGCGGCCACCGCGGGGCGGACCTGTTCCCCCCGAGCGACGAAGTCCGCGCCCGTGCCCACATAAAATCGTTCGAGGAATACGAGCGCATGTACCGCCGTTCCATCGACGATCCCGAAGGGTTCTGGAGCGAGGTGGCGGACGGGTTCTATTGGAAAAAGAAGTGGAGCCGGGTCCGCGAATTTGACTTCACCGACGGGATCTCGATCAAGTGGTTCATCGGCGCGAAGACGAACGTCTGCTACAACGCGCTCGACCGACACCTCGACACCCGCGGAGATCAAACCGCCATCATTTGGGAAGGCAACGAACCCGGCGAGCAAGCGACGCTCACCTATCGCGAGTTGCACACCGAGGTCTGCAAGTTCGCGAACGTATTGAAGGCAAACGGCGTCAAGAAAGGCGACCGCGTTTCGATCTACATGCCCATGGTCACGGAATTGGCCATCGCCATGCTCGCCTGCGCGCGCATCGGCGCGATCCACTCGATCGTCTTCGGCGGATTCAGCCCGGACTCGCTTGCCGATCGTATCGTCGACTGCACGTGCGAGATACTCGTCACCACCGACGGTGTCTTTCGCGGCGCCAAACCGATCGACCTCAAGAAGAACGCCGACGACGCCATGGCAATCGCCGAAAAGCGCGGCGTACGTACGAAGAGCTGCATCGTCACGCGGCGCCTCGGCGCCGAGACCATGCCCGTCAACATGAAGGAGGGACGTGACGTCTGGTGGCACGACGCCATGAAAGACGCATCGGCCGACTGCGAGCCCGAATGGATGGACGCCGAGGATCCGCTGTTCATTCTCTACACCTCCGGTTCCACCGGAAAACCCAAGGGCGTGCTGCACACCACCGGCGGATACATGGTCTACGCCGCGATGACCTTCAAGTACGTCTTCGACTACCACGACGGTGATATCTATTGGTGTACCGCCGACATCGGATGGGTCACGGGACATTCGTACATCGTCTACGGTCCGCTCTGCACGGGGGCGACGACGATCATGTTCGAGGGCACTCCGCTCTATCCGGACGCGGGGCGTTTCTGGGCCGTCGTCGAGAAATACAAGGTCAACCAATTCTACACCGCACCCACGGCCATCCGCGCGCTGATGCGTGAGGGTGCAGGGTTCCCGGCTAAGTACGACCTTTCCAGCCTGCGCGTGCTGGGGACCGTCGGCGAGCCGATCAACCCCGAGGCGTGGCGCTGGTATTGCCGCCACATCGGGCGGATGAAATGCCCAATCGTCGATACCTGGTGGCAAACGGAGACGGGTGGCATTCTGATCAGCCCGTTGCCAGGAGCGACCGATCTGAAACCAGGTTCGGCAACGCAACCATTTTTCGGCATTTCGCCAGCGATTGTTGACGGCGAGGGCCATGTTCTCGAGGGTGCGGCCGAAGGCAATCTGGTGATTACGGACAGCTGGCCGGGCCAGATGCGCACGCTCTACGGGGATCACCAGCGCTTTATTGAAACTTATTTCTCAACCTACGAAGGCTTCTTTACAACCGGTGATGGAGTGCGTCGCGATGAAGACGGCGATTACTGGATTACCGGTCGGGTTGATGACGTCCTGAACGTATCGGGCCACCGCATGGGTACGGCAGAAGTCGAAAGCGCCCTCGTGTCACACAAGGATATTGCCGAAGCAGCCGTTGTGGGTTATCCGCATGACATCAAGGGGCAGGGTATCTATGCCTACGTCACGTTAATGGCAGGGGTCGATGCGTCCGACGAAAAACTGGCGGAACTCAAGCTGTGGGTGCGCAAGGAGATCGGGCCGATCGCGACGCCGGACCTGATTCAGTGGGCGCCGGGTCTGCCCAAGACTCGATCGGGAAAAATCATGCGACGTATCCTGCGCAAGATTGCAGAAAATGATTACGGCAATCTGGGAGATACGTCTACGCTCGCGGATCCGTCGGTAGTGGAAGACCTGATCGAAAACCGGATGAATCGCTAGTTCGCCGATTAGTGCCAGATACAGAATGGGGTCGCGCCTCAGGAGACGCTCCTACA
>JADFHG010000236.1 GCA_022567365.1 Planctomycetota bacterium
CGGAAAGGGACACGCCCGCCTCACGCACCGCGGCGTTTCTGTTGCTTCTGTGCATCATCCGCCATCTGTGTCAGACGACTGAACCATCCCAGCTTGGGCTTCTCTCCACGTGCCATTCCGGTCGCCGCTTTCTTTTTCGGTGGCGCATGGAGGGTTCCGGCCTCCTCGCGGTCTCTGATGTGTTTGCGGATTCGGGCCTGTTCGATGGCCCCGAAGATCGAGCTACTCATGATGTATAGGTTGAGTCCGCTTGGGGCGCCGTAGAAGAAGAAGAGCATCATGATGCTCATCATGGGCATCATTTTCTGCATCATTGCCTGCTGCTGTTTTTGCTCGTCGGTCTGGTTCGGATTGGGCTTTGGTTTGGGCATCAGCTTCTGCTGAATGTACATCGTCAGCGAAACCAACAGAGGCAGCAGGTTAAACGAACGCAATTCGATACCGAATGGAAGCACGAAGGGCGTGGCAAACGGGATCAATGCGTCGGGTTGTGTCAGATCCCGAACCCAAGTGAATAGGAAGCCCTCGTGGCGCATCTCGATGTTGTTGCCAAGGCTCATGAAGAGGGCAATCCAGATGGGCATCTGAAGTGCCATCGGCAGGCAGCTCGTCATCTGCCCCATGGGGTTGATGCCATGTTCCTTGTAGAGCTTCATCTGCTCCTGCTGCTGCTTCTGGCGGTCGTTGGGGTATTTCTTCTTGAGTTCCGCCAGACGGGGCGCGACTTCGCCCATCTTGCTCTGCATCCGAACCATGCTGACCTGTTGCCACTTCGTGACCGGGTGCAACGTGCCGCGGACGATGAGGACGAGCATGATAATGGCGAGACCGTAGTCCGGGATGATCCAGTGCAGACCGTTGAGCAGCCCGATCATCATCTCGACGAGTAACGGAATTGTGCAGCACGAGCTGAAGCCCTGCTCGATCTGGAAGTAGTAGTTGGCCGCCTGGTAATCCTCCTCACCTTTGAAGGCCTTCGGATCTTTTTCGCCGAGGTAAATCGCCACAGCCAAGCTGAATCCTTCACCGGCCTGGAGCGTCTTGGGCACCGTGACCAGACGCAGGGTCAGGTCGTCTTCAGTGGCGGTATCACCGTCCGCATCGACCGCCCAAACGTCCCTGAACTGGGACGCGTCCGGCTGGCCTGCGGCATTCTGCGGCGCGATCGTACACGTGAAGTATGAATTCGCCGTCGCCGCCCATGCGAACTTCCCCTCGGTCGATTCGGCGGACGCATCGAACAGGCGATAGCGCAGACCGTCGGCCTTGCTCACGTCCGCACGCGGCACGCGTGTGCCGGTGACGCGCCCTTCGCGGATCATGCCGAAGTCGACGACGCGGTCGTCCAAGCGGGGGCTGGCCCGACGCACGCCCATTCCGCCGCCCATCGTCACGACGACCCGGTGCTCGTGATCCGACAGGTTTTCTATCTCGAGATCGGAAAACAGGTCGTGGCGACCGGTGTCTTCCGGCTGACGGGGAAGACGAAGCCGTCTCGTGAGGCGCACCGCCGGCCCAGCCTTGTCGTGCAAATCTATGAAGAACTCGATTTGCTGACCATCCGAGGCGTCACTGTAGTAATCGGTCAGGCCTTCCTCGGAATGCCACTTCTTGTCACTGAGCGACACGTATACACCGTCGATGCTGATCCCGTTGATCCCCAGGGACAAATAGCGCCGACCGTCCGCGGCTTCAAACGGTGCGAGGAGCTTATATTTCTCCTTGCCGTCAACTGTTTCGTCGTGGTCGGACAACGTCGCCGAGACAATGGACCCGCCTCCGAGATTCGAGACCACGAGTTGCATCCGGTACGCAATCGCCTCGGGTTCATCGCCCGCTTCAGCGTCCAGGTCCGCCCCCATCTTCTCGACCCGCTCGACGTCGGCCTCACGAACCGAGACCGCCGCTTCGCCATCGCCCGGCGCCTCGCCCCGCGCGCCGCTCCGCACTTCGCCGATCGCGCCGCCTTGGGATGCCGGCGGAGTGGTTTCTGTCGGCTGCGCTTCGCGATCGGGGCCGTCCGCAACCTCGCGCACCGCGTCTTCGCCACGATTCGGCGGTTGCAACGGCAACAGGCGCGGACCGACGATGAGTATGCCGAAGAAGATCGCGGCCGCGATCAGCATGTTTCTAACGGTATCTTTGTCCATACGATCCACTGCACATCGAAGGGCGCCGACGGTCAAAAGTCCAACGACCTGAAACCCATTGGAACCCGGTTTCCCAGGTCAACGGATGCGCGCACGTTTCCGCACATCCTTCGAATCCATCCCATACGTGCCGGTGGTCCAACTACCGGGTGGTACCTGGTTGGGACGGGACATCGGCCCCGAATTGTACCGTCAGGATACTGCCTTATAGCCCTGAGCGCGGACTTCGTCGGCGCGCCGCTACCGGCCTTCGAAGAGCCGCGCCCCGAGGAAGTCGTCCAACTCGGGCGTGTCGAAGATTTTCCTGGCGGCCTTGTCGACGTCGTACTCGAGGCGAGTGTATTCGAGCGTCGCGCAGAACTCGTCGGGGCCGACCTCCGGCTGGTCGAAGTCGGGCGGCGACTCGCCTTTCTCGTACACGATCGTGAAGCAGAGACGGGGGTCGCGATCGCGCGGCTGGCCTATGCTCCCGACGTTGATGATCGCCTTTTCCTCCGCCGTGATTGTGTAGATGTTCATGTCCGGCAATTCGTCCGGCGGATCGAAGCACGGATCGTCGAGGAACACGCCGGGCACGTGCGTATGACCGACAACACAGGCCATGTGGTGTGCCTCCAGCCGCTCGAAGTTTTGCAGGATCTTGCCGGGGTTCGTGTACACGTCCTCGGGAAAGAGGTATTCGTTCACGGGTCGACGCGGGGAGGCATGGACCATCAGCAGGCTCTCGGCCTCCATCCGGATCGGCAACCGCCCGAGCGCTTCCCAACGCCGATCGCGTTTCGCCTTGTTGGATTCCTCCTCCAATACGTGCCGTGTCCAATAGGCCGCCCGCTCGGCGCCGACGTTGAAGTTCGTCGGTTCGTAAAACACGGCGTGATCGTGGTTGCCGCATAGGGTGAACTCGCACCGTTCGATCACGAGATCCAGGCATTCCTTCGGGCTAGCGCCATATCCGACGACGTCCCCGAGGCAGTAGACCTTCTTGATCGAACGGCGATCAATTTCCGCCAGAGCGGCCTCGAGCGCCTCGAGGTTGCCGTGTATGTCTGAAATTATCGCAAACAAACTGACACTTAACCGAAAATGCACCGCCACAGGCGATGCGGACAAACGGGCTCCCCAACGCGCGGGGGAACGCCATCACCCGCGCGGATTCAGGACTTTATGTCCATGGGCCGCGGGCGTCAATGGCCCGATCCTCTCGTCCTTGGTATTCGCCGTCCGACTTCGCATTCCTGTGAGATCCTGTAGCATGTCGCGCGAAATGACCAAGGACCACGACTACCGAACGACGCATGCGCTGGCGATCGAAACATCGGCCGCCCTCGGCGGCGTGTGCCTCGGCGTTGGCGGTGTGGTCATCGCAACCCGGACATTTTCAGGCCCGAGGCGGCACGCCACCGAGCTTGTGCCCAAAATACACGATCTCTGCGCGACGCACGGCGTGGCACCCGGAGATATTCAGGAGGTCTACGTCTCGGCTGGTCCGGGCAGCTTCACGGGGCTTAGGATTGGAATCTCGGTGGCTCGTATGATCGCGCTCGTGAACGGCGCGCGCCTCGTCGCCATCCCCACGCTCGAGGTCATCGCCCAAAACGCCCTCGACGACCGCACCGCCGGTGCGGACGCGGCATCGGGCTCGCAGCGACCGCCGTCCGAGGATCCCGACGCGACGGGCAAGGCAACCAAGGAGCCGACGCAGCCCACAGCGGACGCATCGCCATCGGCCGCCGTCGCACCATCACCGCCGAATGCCCTCCCCGACCCGGCCACGCCCCCGCCGCGCGTGGTCGTCATACTCGACGCCAAACGATCCAACGTGTACGCGGGCGTATTCGAGCTCGCCGACCGGTCAAGCTGGCTTGCTGGTCGCTACCAGCCGATCACCGCACCGGCCGAGATTGCCCCCGCTCGTCTATTCGCCTCCGTTCAGCGCCCCTGTGCCGTGCTTGGGGAGGGAATCCGTCAGCATATGACAGCCGTGAACCAATCCGAATTGGACATACTTCCCTATTCGACGTTTGCACCGCGCGCGGAGACCGTCTTCCGGCTGGGTTTCGAGAAAGCCCGTCGCGGTGAGTTCACACCCGCGCGTGATCTCGTTCCCCATTACATCCGCCTTCCGGAAGCGGAAGAAAAATGGAACCAGAAGTCACCGGCCGGTGGGTGACGCAGCGCCGGCGGCGGTGTGGCATGCCCAAGCGTAGCGCGGGCATGGACTCCCCCCTTGCATCCGATGGATGCTGCCAACAGGTTCGACGCCGGAGCTTGCGAAGATGACTTTTTTCTGCAACCTACATCACCGGATCGTGTGCAAGAGAGATGGTGTACCAGGCGTCGGTTGTGCCGACTCCCGAAACGTGTCATGGACCTTATCGGTTTTATTGCGGAGGCGAGCGGTATGAATGCTGTCAAGACGAGAGTTGTCTGTTGCATGTTCATTTCCATGGCGGTGACCATGGATGCCGTCGGTGGCCCGGCACCTACACCAAAGGCACCGCCCGAAAGTCCCAAAGTGGGCGAACCCGCGCCCGCGCTGCGCTTCGCCGGGCTATTGCAAGCGCCGGCGGAAACCAAAGTGGATTGGACGTCCCTTCGCGGCAAGGTCGTGGTTCTGGAGTTCTGGGCGACGTGGTGCGGACCCTGCGTGCGGAGTATTCCGGGCATGAACAAGCTCGAAGCCGCGCACGAGAACGATCCGATCGTGTTCATTCATGTCACGGATGAGGAAGAATCCGTCGTCACGAAGTTTCTGAAGAAAACGCCGATGCACGGCTGGGTCGGCATTGACGATGGCGGCAAGACCTTCACGAACTACGCCGTCAATGGGCGTCCCAAAATTGCCGTGGTCGGGAAGGATGGGACGTTTCTCGGGTGGCACGACCCGCGATTTCTCGTCCTCGAGCCGGATATTCTCGAGGAGGTTTTGACCACGGGTTCCTCAGATCGACTGTGGCCCATACAGGGCGAGCACGACGATCCCCTCGCCGGCGTCGCGAGGAGGGACCCGGACGGCGGCAAGACCCGGAACCTGTGCGATATCGTTATTCGTCGCTCCGATACGAGCAGCGCCAAGCGTCAAGGCGGAGGCGATAGCAGCGGTAATTGGAGTTTCGACCGTCCGATCCGCAAGCACATCGCTAATTTTTGCGACGTCCAGTCGACTCGGATGATCGACACGGTTGGCTTGCCGGAGGAGCACTACGACGTCATCGCCCTCGGCGCGCACGGATCGTCGCCCGCGATGCGGGAGGCGGTGTGTCGTTTGATCGGCGCGACGTTCGAACTGGCCCTCGTCCGCGAGAAGCGTCTCATGGATGTCTTTCTCCTTGCGACCCTACCCCAACGCGAACCGACGCTCACGCCCTCCTGGGGCGGCGTCTACAGCGACCCTGAGACGCATCTGTCGGCGCCGAGCATGGAGATACTCGAACGCATGAAGAACGGCGATAACTACTTCTTCGCGCTGTGTCCCCTTTCGATGTTGGCGGATGGCGTAAGCCGCCCGGCGGGCAAACCGGTGATCTCGGAATTGGGCGACCTGCCCGAGACAGCGGACGACGTGTATTCGTTTTGCTTCCCCTATCCCGCCGAGGAGCCGGATGGATTCCTAAGGGCGCTGGAAGAGCACGTGGGCCTGACCCTTACGCCGGCAAAACGGGAGGTGGAAGTTCTCGTCATTCGCCCGGCCAGGCCGGCGACCTCGCCGATCGGCAACTGATTCGGCTCGCTTCCCATGCATGATTCATCCGATTCCAGCCGAATGCTCCTTTCAGGGCGCATTCTCATCTGCAAAGCCACGATAGGGGGTCGGCTCAGATAAAGCCCGTCGCGGCGAGTTCACACCCGCCCGCGATCTCGTTACTCACTACATCCGCTCTCCGTCGGCGGAAGAAAAATGGAACCGCAGGTCAACGGCCGGTGGGTAACTCAACCCCTGCGGCGCAGGATTGCAACGGCAACGGAATTCAAGATCCCCTCGACCTGCTTCCCACACCCTTCGAACTCCCCGAGACACCCGATGTCGTTTCCATACTCGTGGGTGTCGCTCCAACGTCAGTAATCGCGACCGCACGAGACTTGAACGGTGATTGTATATCCCTAGACGTGAACGAGAATGGTCTAACCGATATCGCGACGACCCCGTCGTTCCA
>JADFHG010000237.1 GCA_022567365.1 Planctomycetota bacterium
GGTTTGCAGGGTCTCATAGCCGTGCGCCTGAAGCAGGTCGTTGAAGAGTTTCAAATTCAATTCGTTGTCTTCGACGATGAGAATTTTCTTAGGCATGGCATTAAATCCTGATCCAAAAATTAATCCACCCGAAACCGACCTCGGGCCGCGGTGCCTTATTACCCATATAATTGAAAGCGTGGGGATTCCAAGGTTTTTTCGCGCGACTTACGCGGAAACATTGCAGGTCGCCGCGGAAGCAAGGTTTAATTGCAGGGAATCGAAACCGATTCGTGACAAACGGCAAAGAGTTTAACCGAGCACTTCCTCGACCATTTGCTCGAATTTTTCGACGTCGAGAATGTGGAGTGAATCCTTGTCCCGCCTGACCAGTTTCTTGCGCGCCAGCGCGCTCAGCACCCGGGCCACGGTTTCGCGCGTGGTGCTCGCCCGGCTGGGCATGTCGGCATGCACGGGGATCGGCTTGAGGGTGGCGCTGTTATCGCCGTTATCGGCGGCCAGGGCGAGCCGCAGAAGCTCGCCATGAACGCGGTTGTTGGCGCCCAGCGTCGACAGGTCCATGATCCTTTCGGTAGCGACGCGGATGACGTTGCCGAGATTGGTCATCGCCGCGATGGCGACCTTGGGATGGGTTGAAATGAGCTTGAGGAAACGTTCGGGCGCCATTTTACCGATATCGGAATCCTCCGTCGCCACCACCGAGGCCGGTAAGCGAAAGCTCGACACGAAGGTCAAACTGCAGGGCACTGGAGCAGCCAAACGCTATCGCACGTGTTACCTGCGCCTTGTCGTCGACGAGTTTGACCAGGGCGTAAAGGATCCCGCCGGCCGCAAGAAGCAGACCCTTTTGGTCACCGACATGATCGAGGCTGCGCAGGCGGAAACGGACAAGGACAAGGCCGCGGAGTTGCGCCGGGTGGAGATCCTCGACCAGCGCGTTCGCGCCCGCTACGTGATTGACAGTTGTCCGCAGTCGGACAAGAAATGTCGCGCGGAAGAGGTGCTTGTGATCGGCGAGAACCACAAGCGCGTGGAGGCCGCGATCAATATTCTCCGTGCTCCGGCCAACAACAAATTCGACAATGCCTTCGAGGGCACGGGCGTGGCGGACATAGACGTTACGCGCGACTGGGCGATGGAGTTTGTCCGCGGCATCTACGCCCAAGCGGACATGGGAATGAAGCTCGTCAAGCACGGAATTCGCTACATAAACGCCCCCGCGAACATGTTCACCGTTGGTGCGAGGGTGACGGCGGGAACCCCGCCGGAGACGTGGACCGGTGTCGGCGCCGGACCCACGGCAGCGGGCGGGAGCACGATGACCGTTGGCGTCAAGGTCGACGGTGGCACGGAGGAGACCGCGAGCATCACGACCGTCGCCGGAGAATCGCCCAAGAAGACCGTGGATCGACTGGCCGCCGAGATCAAGAAGAAGTTTCCGGCCGTCACGATCAAGACCTTCGAGAACAAGCGAAACTCGGGCCAGGTCGGCAAGACCGCGGACATCCTTGTCGGCGATCCGCAGACGCAGAAGATCGAACTGTCCATCAAGGCGCTGGGCGAAGCCAACCACCGATGCGTGGTCACGCGGGTCACGTCCACCCAGATCGAGGAATTCAGGACGCACGACAGTTGGGTGGGCACGCCGCAGGAACGAATCCTTCTGTACAACTACGACGAAGGCAAGAGCCACATCGACGTGTTCATCGTAGGCACGCTGGACAACGGTTCTATCGGCGAGGCGTTCAACCCGGACTTCAAGGAATCCAACGCCGACTTCCGATCGAATGATCAAATCGTAAACAGCCTGATGATGGAGGTAGCGCCGATTGCGAACGACACTTTCCACACGACACTCGCGCACGAGATGGCCCACGTGTTGACCGACCGCGGCCACATTAGAACGAAGACGGGTTCGGTTCGAAATACGGACCAGTTGCTGGGCGCCGGTTCGCCGGTAGGCTCCGATGAGAAGGTGGTCAAAGGCCCCAAACACATCGGCGACCCACCATCCACGGCGGCGAATTCGGCGAAGATCGATTTTAGTTCGACCGATCGGGGTAGCTTTGTGGAGTTCCTGCGCAAGACGAACCCGACGCTGCTCACCGGATGGCAGGCCACGGTGGCCCTGAAAGACAAGTGACCCGATTGTTCGATCGGATGACCGCCGCGATCGGCACTCGACAGTGCGGGTGACCGCGGCGAAGAACCTAAAGACGTTGACGACGGGACGAACCGCTGGAGTGTGTAGATGGCAGACAAACCCGACGAAATGGAAGACCGGCTCGAACGTTTCTATGCGGCCGAGCGGAAATACCACGCGTTGCCCATCCCGGCCGGCATGCCGCGCGACCGTATCGTGGACTTCGTCAAGAAGCACGCCGACGCGAAGCTGCCGCCGCGTTCAACGTATAAGCTTTCGGGCTTGGCAATCTTTTACGGGCTCGGCGAGACCGTGGAAGACTTCGACGCGATGCTCAACAAGCGGGAAACCGAGGCGGCCGATTACGCACGATCCACCTATGCAATGATCGCGAACTGCTGGATCGGCGACAACGGAGAGGTCGCCGCGACGCAGACCTACTTTCAGAAGACGCTTCATCGCGCGGAAGTGCAGCGCGACAAGTTTCTGATGGCTTCGGTCTGCGACGCGCTCGGTCCCATGGAGGGTACAGACAACCTGAGGAAGTGGATTCAGGCGGAAATCGACAAGCTGAAAGAGCGGATCGCGGATATGGAGGCCCAGGGCAACGAAGGCGGGGCCTCCGCCGAACGAGCGCGCTTGGCCGATACCGATGAGTTCCTGCGTTTTGACGTACCGGTCATCGATGACGCCAACGCCGTCAGAAAGCAACTGGAGCAAATCGAGGATGACGCCACGCTCATCCGGCGGCTTACGGCGCTTTATCTTGGCGATGACAAAGACTCGAACGCCAACCTCGAGCCATGGGCGGGCCTGCGGCTTGTGTACATGGGGCGCGAGAAGCGAACCGTGGGTGGTCGGATCGGCGCCGAGTTTATGACCCGGGCAAAGCGCTACGAACCGAAAGACCCTAAGAAACAGGACGAATTGGACCATCGACGCGCCAGGTGCCTGCGCGGTGCGGACTTCTTCGGTGCGGCACTGACCCCGGAGGACCAGGAGTGGCTCGAGGGTCAAGTGGATCGAGGAACGGACTTGATCGCCCTGCGTCCCGAATGGGAATACCCGACTCGCGAACCCGAGCCGGACCCGCCGGGCGGTGGCGCGTAGGAGATTCAGCGGACTCGTACTTGGACGACGGGGTTCGACCGGCTGCCGGCAGCGTGTTGAAGAATATCCCATTTTGTGGGACCGATGCCGGCTTACACGGCACGCCGTAATTCGAGTTGAGACGCCCCGACGGGCGTGGCCTTGAACGCGAGGAAAGGAACACGAATCGATGCCCCCGGCAGCCCGCATTTCTGACATGCACACCTGCCCGATGGTGACGGGCGTGGTACCGCACGTGGGCGGACCGATCATCAAAGGCGAGCCGACCGTCTTGATCGGGTTCATGCCCGCGGCACGCGTGTCCGACCAGCTCACGTGCGTGGGGCCCCCCGACGTCATCGTCAAAGGATCGGCGACTGTCATGGTCGGGTACTTGCCCGCGGCGCGTATCGGCGACAGCTGTGCCCATGGCGGTGTCATTGTTGTCGGGCTCCCCACGGTCATGATCGGCGATGCCGGCGGAGGCGGTGGGGGCGGCGGAGGTGGTGGCGGTGGCGCGGGTGCCGGCGGAGGAGGCGGCGCCGGTAGCATCGAAAGCACCACGGCAGCCGTCGCCACGGCGGAGGGGGCGACGGGCTCGATTGCGGCGTCGTCCATTGCGACAACGTCCGTCGCGTGTGAATGTTCGAATCCCGACTGCGCGGGCGCGTTCGCGGAAGCCGCGGACGAGGGCACGCCTTTGGTCGATCGCGAGAGCCCCGGTTGCGGCCCGTCCGAGCCTGCGCCACAGGAATGCACCAATCCTGCGTGTTCGTCGGCGTTCACGGCGGCTGCCGAGAGCGGCGCGGGCCTCGTCCATCGCGACACTACGGGCTGTTAGAATTGCGGTTTCGCTCGGAACACTTATGCCAACAACCATTCAAACGTCGGGTACCGACCTGCACGCCTTCATCGCGAAACGCCGTCGCGGCAGTGAGCGTCTTTACGGGGTCGTAGACGCGGCACGCGACAAGCAGCTCGCGTTCGAGGGCTCGGTCAAATACGAATGGCGCATTGAGTCGCTGTTCGAGGAAGGGGCCGCCCAGAGAATGCGCGACGTGGCACCGTACGTCGTACCGATCACGTTTGAACCGGATTATCCCTTTGACGAATCCGACTACCTTGATCTCTGGGCGAAGCGCATCGGCGGCAGCAACGGCATCCTCCTGTTGACGCCGAGTGCCCCCGGACCGTTACGGAATCACTTGCGCAAGGTCTTCTCGGCGCACGACGCCGAGGGCGAATCGTATTACTATCGATTCTACGACCCGCGCGTGCTGCGATGGTCGCTTCCGCTTTATTCAGGAAGCGAAGCCCGGCAGTTCTTCGGACCGGTTTCGCGGATCGTCGTCGAGAGCGAGACCGCCGGTTCGATGTTGACGTGCGAACCGGCGGGTGATGGTGCGAGGATCATCGAGTCGCCGCTCCGCGAGCCGGTGGACAAGACTGAGTCACAAGGGCCGCCGCCCATCCAAGACCCCAAGACCGTGACCTTCGCGAACCTCAAGTCGAGCGGGAGGTATAAGCGGCGATGAGTGGTCAGGAGCCAGAGCGTGATACCCATACAACGGACGGATTTGCACTCCCAACCGCCGTCGTCAAGGAGGTGGCTAAGGACGCGGGCAAGAAGGAATCGTGCCGTGAGAAAAAGGAGGATCCGCTAAGAGCGTGTCGGGAGCGAAAGGGAGCCTCCATTCTGCTGGAGGGAATCACGACGGAGATGACGCCCGACGCGCAGCTCGCTCGACTTGTGGCCAACTTCAAGAACATCGCCTTCACCTATACGATGGAAAGCAAAGGCGAAACGCAGGTCACGGGGATATTCGAGACCGGCAAGGGCGAGGGCGACTGCGGGGTTGTAGCGCGGGTCATGGTCAAAGTGGCCACGGAGTGTTTGCTGATCGAGGACGTCGCCACGACACGCAAGTCTCCCGAAGAGGGGTTCGTCGCCCCTGGTGTTTTGACGATTGATCCGAACAAGAGTCCCAATGTCTCCGATGGCTCGCTATGGTTGTTCGACGCCCACACGTGGGTTCTCGGTCCCAACGGCAAAGAATATGATCCGCTTTTCGGCGACATGGCTGACAAGACCGGCTGGTCCGATCTCGTGTCGAAGGAGCAAGACTACAAACCATATTACATCGACAAATACGTCTACGAAAACGACCATGTGCTCTACGGCCGATTCACCGGCGAGGGTAACGAGGATCACGCGTTCACTGAGGGTTGGGAGGAGGAGGTTTGGCAGCGACACAGAGGCTTCTACGTCGCGATGGCGAAGTCGCAAATGGAGCAACAGGTCAAGAAAACAATCAAGGAGCTGCCGTCTGAGAGATTCGAGGAGACGGTGTCCATCCTCCTCCGAATTGAAAAAGCCAAGGGACGGGATTTCAAGAAGTTCGAGGAGTTCGAGGCGATGAGCGACTTTGACGAGGACGCATGGAAGTACACATACAACGAAGACAAATGGAATGGATGGCGTGGGGCCAATGCTGAATAGTCGAGCGGCGCGCCTGTCGGTATCCCTGGAAGCAGATCATCGGGCACGCATCGAGTAGCGGCGGGGAAGGCCTCGCGGAAACATTGAGTCTTGGGTTATTCGGAAAATCGCGAGCAGCGGTGAAATGGTCCCTTCCGGCGACAGCGATGGGAACCTGTTGAAATGGTAGCGTTCGCCCCCCGTGGCGGACGTAGGAGGACGATAGCGCTCTCGAAAACCACGTCCGCCACGGGGGGCGGACGCTACACTGACTTTTTCAACGGGCTGCTAGGAGCGATCTAGCGAGCCACTAGGGATGCATCCGGGGAAATCCGGCTTGAAGGCGAAATGACACAATGACCGGCGAGGAACTGCATCGGATCATCAAACGCTGCCGTACGGCGAACGAGCAGGTCTACGCCGTTGCGGACGCCGCCCGTGATCGGGCGGTCGCGTTCCGTGGGGGATCGTCGCCGCCGCCCGATTGCCGCTGGTTGTTCGAGGACGGTACCGACAAACACATGACGGGCGTTGCCCCCTACGTCGTGCCCGTCGAAATGGCCGATCGATCCCCGTTCCGC
>JADFHG010000238.1 GCA_022567365.1 Planctomycetota bacterium
ATACCGCCGGCCATGCAAACAGATCACGGGCGTCGCGATGCTACCGTTGCGCGCGCAAGCAGATATCGCATCCTCGCTCAAGGCCGAGAAACAGCGGCAGTACCATTCCTTCCTGACACCTTTTCTTGGCTGACACCTTTTCTTGGCCGGGCAACGGGCGATGACGCACCCGTTGAGCACGGTGTTACGTGCGATGAGGCAGCCGCCCAGAGCGGCGCGGCCACCGTGCTTTGTTTAGCTTACCAGCCGCCGCCACCGCCGCCGCCGCTGCGCTCGGTGCGGGGACGAGCCTCGTTGACGGTGAGGGCTCGACCGTCGAGTTCGGTCCCGTTGAGACCCTCGATGGCCGCATTTCCCTCGGCGTCATCGTCCATTTCGACAAACCCGAAGCCGCGCGATCGCCCGGTCTGCCGGTCGTTGATGATGGACGCGCTTCGCACACCGCCAAAGGCGCCGAAGGCCTCTTCCAGTCCCTGTTCGGTCGTCGAAAACGACAAGTTGCCTACGTAGATCTTCACCTTCCGATGTACTCCAATCTCGACCGCGCACGGCGGTGCATCGACATGACGCGCACTCTAGTGCCTCAGGTGCGCATCTGCCGGGCGGACATGGCGTGAACCAAACGAGGCAAGACCGATTCCGGCCGGCTGGAGCGACCTTATAGCACATGCCCCGCCGGCCCGTCAACCGGTCCCGACGGATGCCGGTTCATTCGGCTATTCCGTCTTCCATTCTTCGGGCATTTCTATCACTTTCACTTTATCGAGGAGCTGCGGCTCCGCGAGCGGGGAAAGCTCGTAGACGACCAGGTTGGCCAGTTCGGCTCTGTGGAGGTACAGCCCGTCAATCGCCGGCTGGGGTGTGCGATCTCGCGATCGCCAGTCCACGAACACGAGCACCTCCTTCCCGTCGACTTTGGCCAAGATCATCACGGTGGTGCGCGAGAGCGAATGGCAATAGGAGATCCCGACCGCCTGCACGCCCGGGCGAAGCTTCGCGAGGAGTATTCCCTTGCCGAGTTTCTTCCAGAACGTGCGCGCGAATTCGCGTTCGTCCTTACACACCCATTGCGGCTCGAAACCGGCTTGGACCGTGTCTTCGTACACGGTGGCAAGGCTTCGCCATGGTCCGGTCGCCGCATATCCGGGCGTTCGCTCGCCGCGAATCAGCTCCATCACGGTGGAACCGCTCACCACGGCGCCTGCAATCATGGCTGCGATGCCAAAGCCGATCGCCATACGGCGACGCCAAGGATGTGCCACCAGCTCGGGGCGCTCGGGCACGGCTGCCACTGCCCGCGCCAGAATGGCGTCCGGATCGGGAGGGGCGAACGCCCGCCTCATCGACGCGTCGATGTCGCGCTGAAGGCGCACGGCTTGCTGCAGGCCGGGATCGGCGGCCATTCGCGACTCCATCGACGCACGATCACTGTCGGACATCAGTCCGTCACAGTACTCGTCGATCATCCGATCGCGTTCGTCCAGTGAGGTGGTGCCCATTACCCTCGAACCTCATCCGCGGTTTCCGGCGCGTCGCGCCGTCCGAGTCGGTCGCGCAACGTCTTGCGCGTGCGGTGAACGTGGCTCATTGCCGTTCCCTGCGGAATGCCCAGGATCTCCGCGATCTTCGAATACTCCATTCCCTCCACGGTCCGCAAGATCATGCACGCGCGCGCAACATCACCTACCGACGCTAGCGCCGCCGTGATCCGCGCATCAAATGTGGCGCCGTCACGCGCAGGGGCTTCGTTACCGGCCCGATCTTCCGGATCAGCGCCCTCCGGCATATTCGGCGAATCGAGCGAAAGGACGCGATTCCGCTTTCGCTTGCGAACGTGATTCAGTCCCACAAAACGGACGATCTGCCCCATCCATGCGGCAAAGCTCGTTCCAGTCCGAAACTGGCCAATTTTGTCGAGACCGATAATGGCGGCCTCCTGAACCACGTCATCCGCCGCCGCGGAATCGCCGACAACGCCCACGGCGATCCCCCAGAGGACGCGAAATGACTCCTTGAAATGCGCTGTAAAGACCGCATTTGGGTCCGCGGCCCGATCGGCGCGTGGTTCGTCAGCGGTCTTTGCATCCGAGGGACGCATCAAGGCGATCGTTCCCAATAGCATATGTTCGCCGGACGCGCCGATCTTGCGGGGATCGGCCACGACCGCGCGGCGCCCACTCGCTGTTCGCACGAGGGAGCCGCCGCAAACTGAACGGACAACGAGAAGACTATATCAGACCCGCGGGAGACGGACCATTCACTACGCCGGCTGGTGTGGTGATTCAGAATTGGGGAGGCGTATCTTGATCCGAACCGCGCCCGTCAGGAAGCGGCTTGACCACCTGCACGCCGGCCCGGCAAGCCGCCGGCACACCGGTTGGCCGGTTGGCCGGTGCCAGCACGCGGTCTCCGTCACGGTCGGGGTTCGGATAACAGCCTGTTGAAAAACTGCGAGTAGCGTCCGCCCCCTGTGGCGGACGTGGCTGTTGAGACCGCTATCGCCGTTCTACGGCCGCCACGGGGAGCGGCCGCTACTTTTTCAACAGGCTGTTAGGGCACCTCCGGCAGAATAGCACGCTAACACGGAGATCGCTCGAACATCTGGAAGGCTGGAAGGCAAACTCGGACGATCGGAATCCGGAGGTCACGCGAAATGACGAATCTTGGGTGTTTCACGGTCCTGGCGGCGTTTTCGACCGTCATGGCCACTCTCGTTAGCGGCGCGGAGGCGGTGCAGGCCGGCGACGGTCTCGAGGTCCGGTCCGTCGCCCACGGCAACCCCGGCGAGGCGGCGGCGGCGAAGGAGGCGGTGGACGCGGGGGCGGTGGCGGCTCCCGGACGCTCGCCAATCCACGAAACGGAATTGCGCATCGCCCGGTCGGGAAACGGCATCGACTTCACCGACTCGGGTCGGATGCTCGCCCGTGGGGCATTTGCACCGGCCCTGGTCCGGCTGCACGATGGCACGTTGCTGGCACTATTCGATTTCGCGGACGGCGAGGTGGCCGACCCCGACGAGGTGCAGACGGTGATCGCCGCGTCGTTCTCGAAAGACGCCGGACGGTCATGGTCCTCGCCCCGCCCGATCCAAATCCGTACGCGGTCGGGCACCCCGGGCGTCGCCGAACACGCCGCCCTGCTGCGGATGCCCGGCGGCCTGCTGCGCCTCTACTACGTGACGAGGGAAGAACGCGTCGCGGACCGCGAACCCGCTTCACCCGGTCGGCGGGTCGTGATGGGCGCGATCAGCTATGACGGGTTGACGTTCCGCGTCGATCCCCGTGTGCAGATCGAGCTGGAATCCGACGCGGACGTCCATCCGATGGTCGCGGTGATCGACTCGCGCGTGCACCTCTTCATTGGAGGCTTCGGATCCGGTGCCCGAGGCGACGAGACCGCGCCTCGACCGGCGTGGCACTACCTGTCACCTACGGGTCGGCGGTTTACGAAGATCGGCGAACCCTTGCCACCGGGGGCGGCGTTCGTGGGCAGCGTGATTCATGGTCGCTTCGGCACGCGGGCGTACGTTTCTTCAGACGAAGGCATCGTCTCGTACCTCTCCAAAAACGGATGGCGTTTTGCAGCGGAAGAAGGCGTCCGTGTGGCAAACGGATGGGACCCCGCCACGCTACGACTGCGCGATGGATCCTACCTGATGATCTACTGCGCCCGCGCAACCGAACAGTCAAAGGCATCGTCGCGCGTCGTTCATACCGGCATGCAGGACTTCGACACGACCGATCGCGCGGGCGGCGAACCGGTGTATGATGATGCGACCGGAGCGCTCCGTTCGGACGCCTCGGAGATTGACCGCGGCACGTTGGGCGAACCGCAAACGCAACCCGATGATTCCGCCATCGCCGCCGTGGGCGAGGTGTTCGACGGCGACCCCCTGGCGGGGGGAGGGCGTCCTCTGGCACCCCCGAGGCCGGATTTCGTCAACCCCGTGGACTACTTCGACTGGTACCGAAGGTTCGCCCTACGGCAGACCGCCGATAATGCGTACGACGCCTACGAGGTCTTCATGCCGAATACGTTCGTGGACAAGCTGCAACCGGATTGGCCGGAGTTCCGAGACATGTTCAACGATCGAGATCACGAGGGGCCGCCCGGTCCGTGGGACGCGGCGGAGCATCCGGACTGGGCAGCGTCGAACCAAGCGGTCCGCGACGTGCTCGACCAATTCCGCGAGGCAACGCTCCATGAAGGCTACTCGTCGGGCATCCTCCTAACCAAGGAGGCCATCGACGACGCGCCGGACGGCAAGCCGTTGTTGATGGGCATGCTCCTGACGCAGCTCGGTCCCCATCGCAAACTCGTTCGGGCCACGCTCGCGGACGCTTGGCGTCTCGAAGACGGCAAGGTCTCACCGGATCGGATGCTCGACGCGTGGCGGACCAGCCTGCGCGGCGCGGACCACCTCTATCAGGGGGCGACCCTGATAGAGAATCTGGTGGGCATGGCCGAAACCAAGGCCGTGCAGGAGACGGCCCGTTGGGCGCTGCAGCGCGGGGTGTTTGAAGGCGACGAGTTGGAATCGGCCCTCGAAGTGCTCATGGAATTGGACACAAGTGATATCGACACGCGGACGTGGTTGCGGGGTGAATACGCGGTGGCCATGGACACCACGCAGCGCGTGTTCTCATGGGACGCGGACAGCGGCACGATCAGTCCCAACCTCGAACTCCTGGAGGAGGTCGTTGGACTCGCGGGCGGGGAAGATCCGCAAGTCGACGCGATCGCGGCTATGACCTCCGCAGACGTTGAAGCGAGCATCGATGCGTTCGACGACTATTACCGTACGCTGACCGATCAGATGACCATCGGGTACCCCACGGTGCGGGCTAGCGACATCACCGAGACGTTCGAGCGCTACGGCAGCGCCACCCCATGGAACGAAACGATGCTTCCCGCGCTGAGTCGCGTCTATCAGATCCGCACGCAGTCGGTGGCGTCGCGTCGGGCCACCAAGCTCGCGTACGCAACCCATGTCTTCAAAGAGCGCCACGGCCGATGGCCCGACTCGCTCGCCGAGCTGCCCGCCGATTTAGGGGAAACCATGCGAACCGATCCCTTTACCGGGGATTATTTCGGCTACCGCGTCGACGAGACGGGTCCGCGGATCTACTCGCGCTCGGAAAACGGGATCGACGACGGCGGCGTACACTCGGAGCGCTGGGGTCGTAGTAACACGGACGACGCCGACTCGGACGACTTCGTGTTCTGGCCGCCGCAACCCTGAGGGCGCGTTGAAGAACGAGTGGCACGTGTCCGCGCTGATCGCCGATCCACAACACTCCACCGCTGGCCGGCTTTTGTAACGCTGATACGATCTTAGCTCCGACAGCCTGGCCCGCGACCGTTCAGCCGACGAGTTCCGAAATCTTAACGCGCTGCTGCAAGAAAAAGTACGTGTGAAGAGCCACAACGAACAGGTTCACCCAGAACCCGATCCGCGCGCAGGTGTACAACTTTCCCCACCAACCCGTCAGCGTGAACATAGCCGGCAGCCCACTGGCTAATTCTTTCATCTCCAGTCGCTTCGTCTTCCACAGCATGATGCCGCGTGTAAGGTTGTACGCGAGGCCATACAGGAAGAGCCCAAATTCGAGATGGAATACCAGTGCGTCCAGCCTGTGCCCGCCGCTGACGATGAAGCGCACCAGGGCAACCCACAGCGAGATCGTGGTGTCATCATCCCCAAGCCCGAACTTTGCAATCGACCATTGCTTCACGACGAACCATAAGGACGGGACTAGAAACGCGCACAGTTCCGTCAGGTGGATCCACGTCAGAAACCCGCTATAGGCATAGCGAAGCCGCGCGACGTCATCCGAGATGATCATCAGCATTCGATCACCCTTGCTGAGCCCACCGTAATCATCGAGGCACTCGAGCGCATGGCGGGCGATTCTGCAGTTCCTCACACTCGCTCTCTCAAACCTTGTGCCGACGTTCATTTGCGCGCCGAGGAGATTCGCGCCGGTCAAGTCCGTGTTGCAAAGGTTGGCGTTATTTAGTTTGACGCCTCGCAGATCATTCTTAGAGAGCTTGGCACCGCTCAGGTTAGCGTTGCTGAGGTCGGCAGACGAGAGGCTGACAAGCCTGAGGTCGGCACCGCGAAGGTCGACACTGTTGAGGGCGGCATAGGCGAAGTCGGCATCACCGAAGTCGGCACCGGTGAGGTCGGCACGGTTGAGGTCGGCACGGCTGAGGTTCGTACCGTGGAGGTTGGCGCCGTTGAGTTTGGCGGCGCCAAGGTTCGCCCGACTGAGATC
>JADFHG010000239.1 GCA_022567365.1 Planctomycetota bacterium
CGAGACCCGCCAGCGGGAGTTCCTCAAGGACGTTAGCGCGAAGTCCGAGGCGTGGCACCAACGCAACCTAAAGGCACTCGAACAACATTCGGCCCGGGAAAGGGTTCTGGCGAAGCGAGTCGAAGCCTTCGATGATCGTTTCCAACCGCTCGAGAAACACGCGGGCACGATCGACGCCTTGATGACGAACGTGAACGACCGATTGGACGAGACCCGGAAGAACATCCAGGTTGCCGCCAAGGAAATCACCGGTATTGAGGCGAACGTGGTGGTCCTCGCCGAGCGCGCTTCCAATACACACGTCGAACTGCAATCCCACGTCCACAACGGGAAGCAGCTTCTGGCCGAGGTCTGTCAAACATCAGGGCGTCTCGATGAAATTCAGAAGACGACCTCCCAGACCCTGCAGGATGTTGGCGGCGCGTGCGAGCGGTTGCAAACGCTCCGTGACGCGGGCGAGCACTGCGAAGGGATCGCCGTACAACTCACCGCCGCTCGCGACGAGACCGACCGTGCTATCGAGCAGCTCGCCCAGCGCACCGGCGAGGCCGGCGAGGTCATCAATGCAATCCACGGCTCGACCCAGGAAGCGCGCGAAGAGGCAGGCAAGCTGAGCTCGCATACCGCGGCCGCCGTTAGCACGCTCAACCGTCTGAGTGAAGCAAACGTGACCGGCAATGCGCTCGTCGATCGGGTACACGATTGCGCCACAACCGTCGACGAGCGGATCGAAACCGCGACCGTCGAAGCGGAGCAAGCCGTTGCCACCGCGCGTTGCGCCGTCGAGTCGATGCGGTCGGCTCCGGCGACGATCGAGGATTTGGAGCGAGGCAAAACGCAAGCCGAGGAGGCCGCCGACGCGCTGCGCGACCTGGTCCATGAGGCTGAAACGCACCGGGAAAAGGCTCAGGCGAGTTGTGTGGGGCTGCGCGAAACCGTCGGTGAACTCACCGCGCTCGACGAAGGTGCGATCGATAGAATAGGGCAACTGCGCGACGGGTTGGCGGAGTTGACCCAGAGACTTGGCGATATCGATTCGGCAGGGACGCAGGCGACCCAGACAATCGAGCGCGCCGACGGGCTTCGGTCCATCGTTGTGGACGCCGAACGGGCGGAAGCGGCGCTCGCGAATTACCAAGCGGGAACCGTCGCCGCTCAGGCAGCAGCCGAATCGACGATGAAGCTGCTGGACGAACGCAGTGCACGCGCACGGGACATCTTGACGAACGAAGAACGCCGTCTAGAGTCGATGGACGAAACGGCCAAGGCGCTCGAGCGCACCGACGAGAACGCCCGCACGACGTTGGCTAACGTCAAATCCGCACTTTCGCATCTCGTGTCGAATCTCGACGAAATCAAGACGGCACATGACCGAGCAGCGGACGCGATCGACCGCGCCGATCACCTGGGCGACCTTGTCGCCGAAGCCCGCAGATCGGAATCCGCCTTGACCCAGCATCGCGCCGCCGCCGATGCCGCGCGTGTCATCGCCGAGGAAACCCTCGATTCGATCCGTGCCGGATGCTGCGATGCGGAAGAGAAGATCGAGCGGGCGGTATCATGCAAAGCCGATTTGGATACCGTTGCCACGGACGCCGACGAGCGGATTCAAACCGTGAGGCGCGAGACGGAGATCGCGAATCGGGCCATCGAAATGTTGCGCACCGCGGCCGACGGCATCACGGAGCGAATCGAGCAATTCGATCGGCGGACCGGCGATACCGAAGAGCGCCTCGAGACCGCCAATCGGCTCGTGGAGGATGCATGGAAGCTCTCGACGTCGATGGAGAAGCGGGCGAAGGATCTCGAGCACGGCGGGCAGGTCGCCGCTGACATCCTTCGCAAACTCGACGCGGCGGCGCCGCCGGCCGGTGAACTCTGCGAACAGCTTGCACGCCAGGTGGCGTCGGCGGACACCCAATCGCGAACGATTGCCGCTGCTTGCGAGCAGGCACGCGAGGTCGTCACGCGCCTCGGTTCGGTCCGACAGACGCTCGACGAGGCGACGCGGGCGGGCAACGTGGTTCAGGGTGTCGTCGACAGTGCCAACGCCGTGCACGAACAACTCGCGTCGATCACCGGCGAGGCACGGCAACACCTTTCGGAACTCACGGCCGGACGGGCTACGGGCAAGGATATGTTGACGACCCAGCAGCGGCTCAACGGCGAAGCGCGCGATCTGATCGACAAACTCGGGCAGGCTCTTCTCAACGCGGAGGACATAGCCGAGAAACTCGGCGGAACCGTAGCCGATTGCTCGGCGCTCAACGACGGCTTGGCGGAACGCAGTGAGTCCATGACTCGAGGGATTGACAAAGGCGAGCGACTCGTGGCCGCCATGATCGAACGCGAAGATGCCGTCGCGGCGGGCAAGGCGCTCCTGCGGAGCTTCAGCGAGAAGGCCAAGGCCGTTTTTGAGCGTTTCGATGTGGTCGAGTCAAGAGCCAAGCAGGTGGAACAAGTGGTTTCAGACGCGATGGCCAAGCCCAATGAGGTCATCAGCACCGCACGAAGTCAGGCCGCGCAACTCGAACGCGTCTGCGGGGCCGTCCGAAAGGTCTTCGCCGGTCTCTCGGAAACAACCATCAAGGCAAACGCACAAACGCGCCGGTTCGACGACGAGAGCAAATCGGCGCTGACCCGTCTCGAGCGACTCAAAGCGGAAACCGATCGGTCGTCCAATACACTGCGGACATGGGTTGAAGAGGCCGTGCGGGTGCAGTCGCGCTTGGCCGAGTCCATCAGCGCTGCGCCGCCTATCGGCACCACCCACCCGCCCGACGCGATTGCCGGTCTCGCCGCTGTCCTCGAAACGACCGGCCAAACCATAAAGACCGCCGATGCGCCGCGCGAAGCCGTCATGCCGCCGCGACAAAGTGTGGCGACACACACCATCGGCGAAGACCCCGAGATCGTCCCGCCGCGGACGCGCGCCGATGAAGTCTCTCGGCTGATCGTCGACGCGAAACGGGCCTAGCAGTCGAAGGTCTGACCGTCGCGACGGCTCGTCGGTCCTACTGCATCGTCACACGTAATCTTGCCGGTTCTTGCGGACGATCCAAATCCGAACCGCGACCGTAAGGGAGCGGCCATTGCGCCGACTATCGCCCAACCCCAACCCGCAACTCCGGGTGTCGCAACGCGCTAGCGCTCAGACACGCGTGAGGTGATGGATGGGATTCGATCCAGCAAGCCGGCTATGTCAGTGCCAGTGCCAGTGGGTGCCATGGGCAAACTTGTTTGCCCGTGTCCCGCAGGCTGCGCAAGACACGGGCTAGCAGCCGCTTGCCCATAGCGCCCATCATGCGAATTGAAACAGAGTACTAGTGTGCCGCCGACCCAGAATTTGCGGGTTTGCGTTGAGCGATAGGTGTAACAAAGTCCGCTCCCTCACGGTCGCGGTTCGGATTTGGGTTGCCGCCTAACCCGTAAGTTTATGCGGGACGCGGCACTAACGTACAATTCCGGCGCACGACATCCTCAACACGCCGACATCGTGTCGACTCGTTGGGCCGATGACAAGTCGAGTGCCATCCCGTCGGGCCATCGCGGTTGCGCACGCTCAGCCCTCGTCCGCGGACGCGGCTGCTCAGCCCTCGTCGTCGAAGACGGCGTCCAGGGCCGTTTCCACAACGCGTCCCGACGCGCTGGTTAGCGTGCTTGCCCCAAGCTCCTGCCAGAAGTTTTCCGGGAGGCACGCGGTGTTCGACAGCGCGAGCGCTGCGAGAAGTGCAATCGTTATCGTCGTGCGTTTTATGGATTTCATGATTTGGTCTGCTTATCCTTGATCCGGTTCTCGTCGGTCGACTGCGACCCATCGCATTGTGCGCATGGTCGCAGCCGCCGGTGCCAATGCGAGCCGGTCGATTCGCCTACGGCTGTTATCGGCTGACGGGGTCCGTGCTGGGAGTTTCGCAAGAAGAAAGGCGTACCGCTTATCGGACACTCCGGTCGCAGGCACCGGCGAGTTTGCCCGGTCGATGTGCAGTTCGTGGGCGTTTGATTGTCCGGATGAGGGCGTCTACGCTATAAGTGGTATGTTCCAGTTCATTCTATCGGTCCTGATTCTTGGATTTGGCGCCGTCTTCGCCTGGTTCTATCTGGGGGCGTCGCGGTCGGTGCGACGCGGCTCGCGTGGAACGATCGGCGGCGGGCGGCCGTGGCGCCGTCTCGGCGCCGGGATCGTACTCGTCGTGGCCGTCATGTTCGTCGTCGGTTTGTACTGGTCGGACGGGTCGCATTCACCGCGTGCGTTCGCCGCGTACTGGCTGATCATGCTGCTGATGGTGGGTTGGCTTTGCGTGCTCGCGGCGAAAGACGTACTGTACACGAGGCGCATGATTGCCAGTTGGCGCGACGCCAAGACGGACCTCGACGCTGCGCCCGACCACGACGAAGAGGCCTCGGCTGGGGGCGGATGACATGATCAAGACCACCATGCTCGCAGCATTCATCATGATCGCGATCGGTTTCGCGTCGCTCGGATGCGCCCCGACCCAGCCCAACGCACTGGACCAATTGGGCACGGTGCGCGTCGTGATTCAGGACCAGCCGTTCGAGCTGTGGATTGCCGACAACGACGACGAGCGCGAAAAGGGGCTGATGTTCATTACGAAGGAGCAGATGGCGCCCCTTCCGGACGGGACCGAACGCGGGATGATCTTCGTGTTCGATCGCGAGCGATACCTGAGCTTCTGGATGAAGAACACGATCATCCCGTTGGACATTGCCTACCTGACGACCTCGGGCAAGGTCGTGTCCATCCATACGATGGCGCCTCTCGACGAACGGTCCGGTAACTACCCGTCGGGCAAACCGTCCCGGTTCGCCATCGAGGTCAACGCGAACGTCTACAGCCGGTTAGGTCTCGAATCCGGCACCGTCATCACGATTCCCGACTCCGTCCTAAACCCCACGTCCTAAGCGGTCGAATTCTCGACAGGATGTCCGTTCGGTCGAGCGACCGACGAACCAGTCCCATAACGATTCATAGGATTTCAGCGGGTCCGTCCGCGCGCTCGCCGGTTCCGCCGATGGTCTGGATGTAGTGGCGGCGTCGTTGGTCCGCCCATTGCTTCAACGGTCCTCGAAGGATCGCGGGGGGCTTGTTCGCGAACGCGGACCGGTGTTTCCACACTGGATGTCGAACGTCGTCGGCGACGATCCACCGGGCTGGTCCATATTGCCGCGCGAACCTGATGCACCTGCTTCTCGTCAATCCCGACCTATCCGTTGCCGACGCTTTCGCGGGATTCGACGAACCGGGCTGGACGGTCACCGCGGCAGGCGACTACGGCGCCGCGCTCGAGGCCGCTGAGAAGCAAGACTTTGACGTGGTCTTGCTTGCGGATCCCGGCGCGCGTGAGACCGATCCCGAGCGCAAGGCGGCGTTCGAGCGGCTCCTGCGCCTGATCGAGCAACGTAGGATCGCTGGTGTTCTCACGACCGATCATCCCGAACGCATCGATGTCAACCCCAAGTCACTCCTCGACCCGATCGACCGAAAGGTTTCACCGGCCGAACTGCGTGGACGGCTGGCGACGATCGCGCGGTATCAACGCGTCGTCGGTCGCCTCGAAGACGAGTTGGGCAATCTGGAACGCATGGGCCGACAATTGCAACGGCATTTCCGTGCGGTCGATCAGGAAATGCGCTTGGCCTCGCGCCTTCAGCGCGATTTCCTGCCCAAGGTCGACGAGGCGATCGGGGGTGTGCGATTTGCAACCGTCTACAAACCCGCCTCCTGGGTCTCGGGCGACATATATGACGTTTTCCGGGTGGACGAAAGGCACGTCGGGTTTTACGTCGCCGACGCCGTCGGCCACGGAATGGCGGCGAGTCTCCTGACGCTGTTCATCAAGCGATGCCTGACGCCCAAACGCATCGAGGCGGACGGCTACACCGTGCTCTGCCCGTCCGAAGCGATCGCCGTGCTCAACGACGGACTCGCGGAACAGGCATTGCCGAACTGTCAATTCGTGACGGCATGTTACGGCGTGCTCAACACGGAGACGCTGTGCTTTCGATATGCCCGCGGCGGGCACCCGTATCCCGTGCTCCTCAGTTCCGACGGCGCGCTCAGGGAGTTGAAGACGGGTGGCGGCCTCTTGGGACTCTTTAGGGGCGAGGAGTTTCCCGTCATGGAGACCCAGCTTCGCCCCGGCGAACGGGTGATATTCTACACCGACGGGTTCGAATGTCTGGTCGACGTCGAGGCGTCGAACGAATCGAAACCATACCATCTCCGCACGTTC
>JADFHG010000240.1 GCA_022567365.1 Planctomycetota bacterium
CGCATGCTTCAGCTTGCGCGAACGTTCGTACAAGGTGGAAGGTCGCACCAAGCTCGTAACATCGCGCGGGCTGAAGCCCGCGGCTCGGCGCTCCTTGTTGACCTAGCGCTGTCATGCCGGAGTGTTGCCTGTTATTGTGTAGCGCGCGAAAGATCGAAATGCCCCGTCGGCGCTACGGCCGCCGCGGAGGCTTGCCGTTGCATGATCGCGTGGGGGTGGCTGCTGCACAATAAGGCGTCTGCTCTAGCCCGTCCATCCCGTCATCGAGGCTCACATGGCCGACCGCAAAATCAAACGCGCTCTCATCAGCGTCTACGACAAGACCGGCATCGTCGACTTTGCCCGCGCGCTCCGCGAGGAGTTCGGAATCGAGATCATCTCGACGGGCGGCACGGCTTCACTGCTGAAGGAAAACGGCATTCCCGTCACGCTCGTCGAGGAGGTAACCGGCTTCCCGGAGATGATGGACGGTCGGGTCAAGACGCTGCACCCGAAGATCCACGCGGGCATCCTGGCCGACCGCGACAATCCCGAGCACATGCGCCAGCTCGCCGAGCAAGGCATCGAGCCGATCGACATGGTGGTCGTCAACCTCTACCCGTTCGAGAAGACCGTCGCCGATCCAAACTGCACGTTCGAGCAGGCGATCGAGATGATCGACATCGGCGGACCGTGCCTGCTCCGGGCGGCGGCGAAGAATCATAAGCATGTGTTGGTTGTCGAAAACGATATGTTGTACTCCCTTGTACTGAAGCACCTCAGGGGCCTCGGCGGATGCCAAGGCGTCAAGCTACGTGATGGGAGACTTCCGTTCGGTGCCTTCTGGACCACAACGCAGTACGACGCGGCGGTCGCTGCGTGGTTGAGTCACAACGTGCCAGACAGCTATATCTTCGGAGGCGTAACAGCAATTCACTGCCTCCTGGACGAGGAACTGCGCTACGGAGAAAACCCTCACCAACGATCTGTGAGTGTGTCTTTCGCGGGTTCTGCCGGAATCGACCGATTCATTACCGGTGAACGCGAACCGGATCCCGAACCGGAAATGTCGTACAACAACCGGGTGGATGCTCATGCCGCAACCGAGTTGTGCCAAGAGCTCAACCGCGCAGACATGCCGAAAGTCGCGTGCTTCATCAAGCACGCCAATCCGTGCGGGGTAGGGATCGCCGCCGATCCCGTCGAAGCGTATCGTACCGCGTACCTGGGTGATCCCAAGGCGGCAATGGGTGGAGTGTTGGCTTTCAATTTTGCCGTTACCGACGATGTTGCCCACGCGGTTATGGATTCCCTGCAGAGATGGGGAAAGAAAGCAGGATCCGGCTCGTTCTTTCTGGACGTCTGGATCGCGCCGTCCTTTGCGGAGTCGGCCATGGAGATCATCCGAACGAAAAAGAGGTGGGGAACGCGGGTTCAGTGCACCAATGAGATCGATGATGACCCGAAAAGCCAGCCGGAATCGTTGGATTTCAAGCGCGTCTTCGGGGGAATGGTCGTCCAAGAGGCGGACAATCTTGGCCTCAACGAAGACCAATGGAAGGTTCCCACCAAGCGCAAACCGACGGATTCCGAGATGACCGACCTTCGCCTCGCCTGGCTTGTCTGCAAACATACCAAGAGCAACGCCATCAGCATTTGCAAGGACGGCATGCTCATCGGCAACGGTGCCGGGCAGATGTCGCGGGTGATGAGCTGCCGGATTGCGACGTGGCTCGCGAAGGAAAACGGGCACGAGGAAAAGCTGCGCGGCTCGGTCGCCGCGTCCGATGCCTTCTTCCCGTTCAGCGACGGCCCCGGCTTGCTCATCGACGCCGGCGTATCGGCGATCATTCAACCGGGTGGTTCAAAACGCGACGCCGACACCATCACCCTGTGCGACGAACGCGACGTCGCGATGATCTTCACCGGCACGCGACACTTCAAACACTAGCCCCCATACGGTTCACTTAAGGCGCATCAAGTAAGCCCCACAATGACGATAGAGAAGAAAACCCAGGAGTCCCTCTATCGCCAAGGAGGCTTATGCCATGCAAGCTATCGGCCATGGAGGGCCGAGGACTCAAGCCGGTTTGGAGTGGCCGGCGCCCGTGATCGTGCTCGAAGCCCTCGCTCGTTTTGTATCCCCCGAGATCATTCGTTCGGTGGTGATCCAAGCCGGCCGGAAGAGTCATAAGGATCAGACGTCTGCCGGCCACGGCGGTCGTCTGGCTGGCCATCGCCATCGGGATCCGGACCGACCTGGACATACCGGCCATCTGGTGACAAGTCGTTGGCACCCTGCGGTCCTTGTTTTTGGCGCTGGACGCCAACCATCCCCCGTGCAAGTCGGCCCTTTCTCGAGCGCGCACCCGGTTGGGGGCCTGCGTCATGCGGCAACCTGCCAGCAGGCTTGCCTGTGTTCATAGCCACCTCCGCACGATTGCCCTCGATCGAACACGCGGGGCCTTTTACAAAGGGATGCGTCTGATGGCCATCGACGGCGTCCGTTTCGACATGCCCGACACACCGGTCAATGCCGCCGCCTTCGGGCGACCCGGCACGCGGCGCGACGGCCAATCCATCGAGGGAGCCTATCCTCATCCTGCCGGCCGACAACGCCGTGCGTTTTCTGATGCACGAGGCTGCTCCTTCCGTGGACATCGATCCGCGTCGCCTAAGCTTCATCCACGCGGTGCGGGTGCTTCGCGAGACCGCTCCGCTCATGCGGGCCGCACCGGCTTGCCGCCTGCCGATCCTCTACGCCGCGATGATCCAACACACAGCCCAGGGACGCCTGCCGCCGAGGGCGAACCGAATCAATCCGCGGGTGGTCAAGAAAAAGACGTCCAACTTCGGCAAGAAAAGAGCCGAGCATTACCGTCTTCCGCAACCGCAAACCACGTTCCAACAGTCAGTTGTGATCCTTAAGTGAACCGTATTGGGACTAGGAGTCGCGCAGGAACAAGTTGAACAGATTTCCAACGAAACGAGCCTGTTTGAGCAACTCCGGTGGTACGAAAATTCTAGTTTGTTCTTGCGCGGCTCCTAACCCCCGCGGCCCGGAGCGTAGAAGCGGGGAATGCTCCAGTCACAACCTATCCGTCAATGGACCGTACGATCGCAAGCAAGCTCAAGCCCGCTTGCGCTTCGAGCCCACCACCCTCATTGTGCTCTTTGCCGCGGTTGGCTGTTTGGCGCCGGAGGCGGACGATTCGCTCTCGCCGGGCTTCGTGCCCGCTTTGTCTTCTGCAGCCACCGTCGGCATTCGCTTCGCGACAATAGCCTTCCGGATTTCATCCGACAGGTCCGAGTTGTCCCGGAGAAACTGCTTGGCATTCTCGCGGCCCTGTCCGAGACGGACCCCCTTATAGCTGAACCACGCCCCGCTCTTGATGACGATGTCGTCCGTCGCGCCGAGATCGATGAGATCACCCTCAATGCTCACGCCGCTGTCGAACATGATGTCGAACTCGGCCTCACGGAAGGGCGCGGCGACCTTGTTCTTGACGACCTTGACCCTGACGTGACTTCCGGTGACGACGTCCCCCTCCTTGATCGCGGCGATCCTGCGGATATCGAGGCGGATCGAAGTGTAGAACTTGAGCGCCCGCCCGCCGGGCGTCGTTTCCGGGTTGCCGAACATGACGCCGATCTTCATGCGAATCTGGTTGATGAACATGACGATGGTCCGCGTCTTGCCGATCGCCGCGGTCAGCTTGCGCAGCGCCTGGCTCATCAAACGTGCCTGGAGTGCCACGTGCGTGTCGCCCATTTCGCCCTCGATTTCGGCGCGCGGGATCAAAGCGGCGACCGAGTCGAGAACCAGAAGATCGACGGCGCCGCTTCGCACGAGCATCTCGGTGATCTCCAGGGCCTCCTCGCCCGACTCCGGCTGGCTGACGAGAAGCTGCCCGAGGTTGACGCCGCATTTCTTGGCCCAACCCGGATCGAGGGCGTGCTCCACGTCGATCATGGCCGCGATGCCGCCCGCTTGTTGGGCACTGGCGATCGCGCTGAGGGCGAGCGTCGTCTTACCGGATGCCTCCGGTCCAAAGGTCTCCACGATTCGTCCGCGCGGAAGCCCGCGCCCGCCCAGCGCCAAGTCGAGCGAAAGAATGCCGGTCGAAATCCCTTCGACGTCGGTCGTCATTTGGTCCATCTGCATGATCGATCCCTTGCCGTAGGCCTTTTCGATCTGCTGAAGGGTTCGTCCTAGCGCCTCCTCGCGTTTTGATTGTTGGTCGTCGTTCATGATGACTTTCATCGCCTAACTTCCTCGCTTTCCATCCGCCCGGTCCCGCCGAGCATAATCCTGGTGACCACCGAATACGTCGGACCCTTCCGAGAGAGCACCGACGCCATCAATGCTACGGACTCGACGCGTTGCCGTTTGGACACGAACTCGTCGTCGGCTACCGTCGATCGTATGCGACCGGCCGAGATATCCCCGCGGAGGCGACCGATCGTCACGTGTGCGGAAAAGGGTCTTCGCTCGCGCGGAATGCCGTATACCTCCATCGCCAATTCGACGGCCTCTACACACTGTGTCAACGCTTCCGGGGGTTCTCTCACACCCGCCCAGATGGTGCGTACCTTGCCTTCCGGGGGAAAGCATCCGCACCCCGCGATCGTCATATCGAAACCTGTGGCCATTCGCCCGGCTTCTGTCAGCAACTCGCAGACACTCATGACGTCGCCGTCCGGCACCTCGCCGAGAAACTTGACCGTCAGATGTATGTTGTCCGGGTGGACCCAACGCACGCGGTCGCATTTTGTCCCAAGGCGGTTCTGTAATCGTGCCACCGCCCTTCGGATCTTGTCATCGAGCAGGATAGCCACAAACAACCGCACATCATCTCCGCATGCTCACTTCTTCGGGTACGCAGCCGGTCACCTCCCCGGATCCACCACTGCATACGTGGCCGGTTACGCGATGCGCCGGACACATCCGTCCGCGCGCCGACTACTCGATACGCAACATATCCAGAAACCTTCCGACCCGCTCGTCCACCTCCTCGCGAGCGAGATCCTTGACGCGATCGACCGAAAAGTCCTCAATCGTAAACGAGGCGGCCACCGTTCCGCGAACCAGGGCACTCCGAAGAGACTCGCCGCGATGGTTGCCACAGGCGCTCAAATACCCAAGGAATCCGCCGGCAAAGCTGTCGCCGGCACCCGTCGGGTCGCGCACGGCCTTGGTCGGATACGCCGGCACGGCGACGGGTTCGTCGCGCGTAACCAGCAAGGCTCCGTGCTCGCCCTTCTTGATGACAACGAACTCCGGACCGAGTTCGAGCATGGCCTCACCGACCTCGATGAGATTCACCGCACCGGTCAGCGCCCGGGCTTCGGCGTCATTGATGATCACGCCGGTCACCAAGCGGAGCGTTTCGAGCAGCGATTCCCGCTCCGTTTCGATCCAAAGGTTCATCGTGTCGCATACGACCAACTTCGGCCCCGAGAGTTTGCCCAGCAGCGCCCGCTGCAACGTGGGGTGCGTGTTGGCCAGGAACACGGTTTCACTGTCCGTGAACTCGGGCGGCACGGGCGGCGCATCCTCAGCAAGGACGTTCAGGTCGACCGCGACCGTTTCCGCCTCGTTCATTGCCCCCTCGAAGCGCCCGGTCCACCGAAACGTCTTGCTTTCGGGGCGGACCTCAAGCCCCCTCAGATCGATGTCCCGTGATTCGAGCAAGTCGCGAAACGCCGGGGGAAAATCCGCCCCGACGGCGGCCACGAGCCGCACCGCGACGTATTGCGACGCGGCAAACGCGAAATAGACCGACGAACCTCCGAGCACGGCATCCGCCTGCCCGAACGGCGTCGAAACGGTATCGATCCCAATGCTTCCGGTCACGAGTAGCGACACTGGCTGCGACTCCTCTATTGCCCCCGCACAAAACCCTACCACATCATCGGGGCCTTGCCAAGTGAAATGTTAGAAAAATGTTAGGTTCCCGGGCGAACGCTGTTCGATTTGGAATCCGGCGCCCACGCAGGTCCGTGCAAAGCCTCCAACAGCGCCCCGAACGACCGTGTGGAGGCGAATCCTGAAGCCAGACGGAGACGCATCTGAATCCAAGCGTACGACCGATTGCGGCGATCCGTCATCGACGCGGCCTTCCACGTGAAGCGAACCGTGGACCCGATCCCGGGCGCCGAGCCCCGATCGTCACGGGGAGATTTCAA
>JADFHG010000241.1 GCA_022567365.1 Planctomycetota bacterium
GCTCTTTCTTTCTGGACGACCCCGGACTCCATAGCCGATCCGCCGTCATCGAGAGATTCGAGCAGTGTATTGATATCGGTGAAGTGGCGGCTCATTGCCAGCCTGATCAGGGTCGCATCGGCCAGCGCCCGGTGTGCACCGCCGAACTTGACGTTGCGCCGGAGCTCTTCGAGCAGGGAAATCATGTATACATAGGTCGGGGCGTCGAAGTGCTCGGCCTGCTCCGCGAGCTTGGGTCGCATGCGCTCGGACACGTCCACCAGCTCGCTATCCGATCCACAAACGCGAAGCAGCATCAGCGTCCGCATATGATCGATGAGTTGGTCGCAGAACCGATCCACCGTTTGCCCGGTCTGAAGCGCCGCGTCCAACGCGCGCAACCCGGCCGCGGCGTCCGATTCGGCAATGGCGTCGATGACGGCCGCGGCCAGTTCATCGTGCGGCGGCGGGAGTGTTTCGTCCAGGACGGCCATCGTCAGGTTCACGGATTCGTACGACAGCACCTTGTCCAATAGCGATAACGCGTCGCGCATGGATCCGTTGGCCAATCTCGCGATTCGGCGAAGCGCCTGGGGTTCGGCGTTGACCTTTTCCGAGCTTGCCACCATTGCGAGTTGATCCGCGATCGCCTGCACATTGATCGCGCGGAAGTCGAAGCGCTGACATCGGCTGAGGATCGTCGCGGGGATCTTCTGAATCTCGGTGGTCGCGAGGATGAACTTCACATGCGGCGGTGGTTCTTCCAGCGTCTTCAGCAGCGCATTGAACGCGGCGGCGCTGAGCATGTGAACTTCATCGATGATGTAGATCTTGTAACGCGAACGCGCGGGGTGCAGCGTGGCGTTGCTGCGCAGCTCGCGGATGTTGTCGACGCCGTTGTTGCTGGCCGCGTCGATCTCGACTACGTCGATGTCGTCCCCCAACGCGACCGCGATGCACGAATCGCACGCGAGGCAGGGCTTCGTCGTCGGGGCGTCGAAGGCGGCGCAGTTGAGCGACTTGGCGAGGATCCGCGCCATCGACGTCTTGCCCACGCCGCGCGTGCCCGTAAATATGTACCCGTGGTGCACGCGGCCGGTCTCGATCGCGTTTTTCAGCGTCGTCGTGACGGCGTCCTGCCCGACGAGTTCGTCGAACGTGTTGCTTCGGTATGTCCGTGCGAGCGCGCGATATGCCATTGCTTACTCGAAGGAAACAGCGAAATCATTGCCACCGATCGGCCGGCGGCCGGTTCGCCGCGCCGGGTAGTGTAGCGTCCGAAGGCGCACCGAGAGAGACCCCCCATCAGGAAAGCACCGCGGCAACCGCCTCGACGAAACCGTCCGCCGGCGGTCGTTGACGACCAGGCGATCCACGGCACCTGAGCACGCCAAGTGGGCTGCTCGGTCTCCCGCCTGACCCGTTGCCTGAAATGTCCACTGCATGGGACCTGGCCGTCAACGACCGTCGGCCGACCACTTACGCAAGGCCGACGGAACGCCGGAATACTACCATCACATTCGATCGAGTTGAAGGGGGCTTTCCGGACCGTCGCCGGCCAGGATTCACGACCGATCAGGCAGCCTATGCGACTGGGAGCGCGGGGCTTCCGGGAAACGCGAGGCTTCCGCCGAAACGCCGGCAGCCTGTTGAAAAACAGGATGTTTTGTGGGACCGTTTTTCCAGTCGGACGTTTTCGAGCCACCAGCGGCGTTTGACCGACTGGAAAGTCGGTCCCACAGACTTTTTCAATGAACCGCTAACCGTGAAACGTCAGAACCATCACGGACCCAGCGGCCTACTCGATCAGCATGGCATCACCGTAGCTGAAGAAACGGTATTGGGCCGCGACGGCGTGCTCGTAGGCGCGGCGTGTGGCGTCGATTCCGGCAAACGCCATCACGAGCGCAAGCAACGTGCTCCGTGGCAGGTGGAAATTGGTGAGAAGGGCGTCCACGACGCGAAATCGGTACGGGGGATAGATGAATATGTCCGTCGCCGCGCTACCCGATGCGATACTGCCGCCCGGGTCCTCGGCGGCGGCTGCCTCCAATGCGCGTACGCTGGTCGTCCCGACGGCGACGATTCGGCCTCCACGACTGCGACAATCCGCGATCGCTTGGACCGTGGCATCGGAGATCGTGAACCGCTCCGAGTGCATGACGTGCGCGTCGATACGGACGGCGCTGATCGGTCTGAATGTCCCAAGTCCGACGTGTAGCGTAACCGTTGCCGTCGTCACGCCGACCGCGCGAATTCTATCGAGCAGATCCCTCGTGAAGTGCAGCCCGGCCGTGGGCGCCGCAACGGACCCGGCTACCCTGGCGTATACGGTTTGATAGCGGGCGCGATCGCGCGCGGCCGTCTCCTCGTCCGAGTCTTGACGCCGGATGTAGGGCGGTAGCGGAGTCTCGCCAATGCGATCGAGGATTTCATGAGCCGTTGCCGCCGGTGCCAGCCTGACCGTCCATTCGCCCTGACCGTGGTTCTCGACCGGATGCAGTGTCCAGGGCGGCGGGTCTGATGCGGGCTGGCTCTCGGCGCTCGCGCCGCGGCGCACAAACGACAGGGCTTCGCCCTCACGGATACGTCTCGCGCCCCGCAACAACACCCGCCAGATCCCGAGCCGGGTTTCGCTGAGAAACAGACCGTCCACGGAGCCGCCCGTCGCGCGGCGCGCGGTGAATTGGGCCGGTATGACCTTGGTGTCGTTGAGCACCAGCAGATCACCCGGGCGGAGGCGATCAGGCAAGTCGGCAATCTGGGCGTCGCCGACCGTGCCTCCGCGGCGATGCAAAACGAGCATTCGAGCGGCGTCGCGCCGCACTGCGGGCGATTGGGCGATGAGCCCTTCCGGCAGATCGAAGTCCAGGTCTGAAAGCGCGATCGCGGGTTCTGACTGTCGGTCCGGCGGTTCGGCCGTTGGTGGATCGGGTGGTTGGGCGTGCATCTGCCGTTGCGGGTCGGTCCGCGTCCCCCCAAGACCACAGCCCTCGCAACTTGCGGTGTGTGGTCACGAGCACTCTTGGCGAATACGATCCACCGCGTGAAAGCCAAAACCGGTCTGATTGCGTGGTTGCAGTACGCACTTGTGCGATTCGCCGTCGCCATGTTACGCGCGATCCCTCTCGGGTGGAACCTGGGGATCGCTCGGCACCTCGCGAAAGGGTGGGCCCGGTTCATGCCGCGGCATCGCAATCTTGCCATCAACCACCTGACCGAGTCGTTTCCCGAGAAATGTCCTCGTGAGATCGAGCGAATCGCCGACGCTTGCCTCGAGCATTGGACGATGCTTGCGGTCGAGATCGTCTGTGCCCCCGACTTGATTACCCGAACGACGTGGTTTCGCCACGTGCGGCTCGTAGGATTCGAAGAGACGCTCGAGTTGATTCTATCCGGGCGCCCGCTCATCTTCGCGGCCGGACATTACGGCCACTTCGAGCTGCCCGGACACCTGCTCGCGGCACTCGGGTTCGACATCGCCGCGGTGATGCGCCCCTTGGACAACGTCTACCTGAATCGCTTCGTGGTGGCGACGCGCCGTCGACACGGTCTGAGACTCATCGACAAGAAAGGCGCCATGACGCAAGCCGAGCAAATCCTCGCGAACGGCACGATGCTGGCGTTCATCGCGGATCAGAACGCCGGCCGAAAGGGCATCTTCGTCGATTTCTTCGGGCGACCCGCTTCGACGTACAAGTCGATCGGTCTGCTCGCCATGGCCACGGAAACGCCGATCGCGGTCGGCTACGCCCGGCGGATCGGGAGCGGGTTCGAGTATGAAATCGGCGTCGAGCGGATTCTCCACCCGCATGAGTGGAAAGACCAAGACGACCCGCTCCGTTGGATCACCCAAACGTATACGGCGGCCATCGAGTCGGTCGTGCGGGCGCGGCCCGAGCAGTACCTTTGGATTCACAAACGGTGGAAGTCGAAGCCCAAGCAGCGACGGAAACCGCGATTGGGTGCATGACACTTGCGAGGACAATGATCAGCTGGCGCTCGGGGCTCTGATTGGGTTCAGCGCCCGTGTTGGCGCCCCTTCTGGAATCCAGAGGAAGTGGTCCGCCGATTGTGCCACGCACCCACCGCGACTAGCCCCACGCCTTTGCGGATGCGCCCGCGCGCATCAGTGCGGCGCCCGCCGGACTCGACCAAAACGTGGACGATTAGTAGAATCTTACGCAAACGGGCTTGCTGGGCGCATCGACGGATTCGCAACACCCTCGCCGGGTGCCCCACCCTCGAGCGCAGCGGAAGGGTGCGGGACTGCTCGGTTCCGTTGGCCCACGTTTTGTGCGTTGGACAGCCGCCATGGCGAGCGGCCCCGACTTTGTCAGGCCCGTGCCGTACGTTTTCCGACGGACTGCCAAGCCGCAGTTCCAGCGCGTGCATGGGCGGAGTTCGTTTGGGCGGCTCGGCGGAATCTTGCAAGGAACGACGGTTGTCTAAAGAGAAGTGGTACGTTGCGGGGCTGAACTTCACGTGCACTCAGTGCGGCAATTGCTGCAGCGGCCCGCCCGGCCGCGTCTGGGTGACGAAGGAGGAGCAACGGAAGATCGCCGAGTTCATCGGCCACGAGGACGGCAAGCTCACTTCGAAGCACGTCCGAAGGGTCGGCTTGAAACATAGCCTTACCGAAAAGGAGGGCGGCGACTGCATCTTCCTGAAGCGGGAGGACGGGAAGGCGATGTGCAGCATCTATCCGGTCCGACCGCTCCAATGCCGAACGTGGCCTTTCTGGGGAGATGTGTTGCGCACGCCCGACAGTTGGAACGCCACCGCGACGACCTGCCCCGGTATGAACACCGGGCAGAGGTACGATTTCGTCCAGATCGAGACGAGGCGCACGCAAAAAAAGTGGTAGCGGCGACGGCGGAGCGGACATCGAGGCCGTGTTTGTTGGAAGATGACGGGCTACCGCGGGTGTGGGTCGTGTATGGAGCGCTGGAGATCGCATCATGAACCCTAACGCCGCCGAGTTCGCGCGGCGCATTGAGCATACTTGTCTCGCGCCGGAAGCGACCTCCGAACGGATCGATCAACTCTGCGACGAGGCCGTTGAGTATGGTTTTCATGGTGTTTGCGTGAATCCGATCCACGTGCGGCGCGCCGCCGAGCGTTTGGCGCGGGCCTGCGCCGGAGCGGGGGACGGCAACGCTCCGATCGTAATTTCCGTCGCCGGGTTTCCGTTGGGCGCGTGCCGGACCGAGACGAAGGCCGACGAAGCGCGGCGTGCGATGGAGGACGGCGCGTTCGAGATCGACATGGTCGCGTTGATCGGAGCGATTCTCGACGGGGACTCCTCGGCGGTGCGCCGCGACATCGAAGCCGTCGCGCATGCGGTCCATGGAGCCGAAAGACCGGGCCTCCTCAAGGTGATCCTCGAGACCGCGGTGCTGAGCGACGAACGGATCATCATGGGTTGTCGCGCGTGCGCGGAAGGCGAGGCGGATTTCGTCAAGACATCGACCGGCTTGCACCCCGCCGGCGGCGCCCGCGTCGAACACGTACGCCTGCTGCGCCGCCATGCCTCCCCGATCAGGGTCAAAGCCGCCGGTGGGATTCGCGACGCGGCGGCGGCCATGGCGATGATCGACGCCGGAGCCGACCGCATCGGCACCTCGTCCGGCGTGGCGATCATTCAGTCGCTCGAAGCGATTGGCCCAACGATGGTTGATCAAAGCGCCGACCAATCGTGATTGGAATGTCCAAACCGCCCGACCCGACTCGACGCCCGCCGCTCCGCGGCAATCTGTTCGCGCGCATCGGCTATTCGTGCAATCCGTTTCGCGTTTTGTGGGGAGACGAAGTGCTCGCCGTACTGATTGATCCGTCGCTGCCGGTAATGATCCGCGAGTGGCTTGCCGGCGGGACCGACGTGATCGAGTTTGTCGGCGAATCCGGGTCGGGCAAATCAACGCACGTCCTTGCCGCGGCCCACGTCGCCGAGAACGAATTGGGCGAGGTCTGCGCGCGAGCGTACGTGCCGGTTGGTGCCACACGTGTGGCGTGGCCTGTGGGCAGGGTGGATCGTTGGTGCATTGACGAGGTGCAGAGGGTTCGCCGATCCCTACTCGCGCGGATCGTCCGGGCGGCGCGCCGCGGCGACTTCTCCCTCGTCCTCGGCACACACACGAGCGTTGCCCACCT
>JADFHG010000242.1 GCA_022567365.1 Planctomycetota bacterium
GCAACACCTCCATGAAATCCCGGTGGGGCTGTTGCTATGCGCAGACAAGAGCGGGTAGAATGGCGTGAACGGTTACAAGAACCCGATGGCGGTGTTGTTGGCGTACATTCTTGGATGTTCGACGGCCGCCACGGGGGGCGGCCGCTACTTTTTGGATTTGTCCGCACACCTGCAACGACGACTCTATACCTTGATGTCAATCGTGCCGCCGGTTTCCGGTGTGCCGCCGCTGCCGGAGCCGGCAGGCGATTCGATCGCCTGCGTCTGGGTGATCGAGACTTCGGCGCTCTGGTGCGACATCGACAAATAGACGCTGCTCACGGCAGCGCCGCCGCCGAGTTCCATCGCGGCTTGGAGCAGGGCCAGGCCTTGCAGCAATTCGTCGCCGTCTTGCTCTTCCTTCATGAGGGCGAGCAACACGAGCAGCGCGATGAGCGCTCGCATCGTGTTGTCCGCGTCGACGCCGAGCCCGACCCGCCGGTAGACGACGGAAGAGGTGTACGTTTCGCTTTTCGTCGAGATCGTCATCGTCGCCCCGGCAAGCGGTTCGCCGGCGGATGACTTCCCGTCAGGCGCTATCTCGACCGGCATCGCCGCGTCGGCTCCCTTGCCGTCCGATAGCGATCCGGCGGAGGAGATTCCGGGTGACGATGCGCCCGCCGCTGCGTGCGCGGGCGGTGGCGCAGCCCCGGCCGATGACTGCGGCGACGGCTGACCGCCGATGGGCGAGATGGGTCCCATAACGTCTTTCCCTCCTCGTGAACTCGCTCGATTACGAAAAACCCCGACGAGCCTCGTGCAGGAGGCCGCCCGGAGCCGTCGAGAGCGTCGCCGTGTGGCGTAAGTGCTTGCCATACATGGAGTTACGTCCCAAGTGGTAAGCTGCACGACATTGCCGGGTCTGCCGGATGATGTACGCCGGCGGCGCCCACACACCCCTCGGACGGTGCGAAGCCGTCGAGCCCGCGTCACCGCCAAGCGGGTCCGAATGGCGGTTTTGGGTGTTCGCACGTTGAGTGGCGAAACCCCCGTGCACTCGCCGATCGCGGGTCGGCGCTCCATTGAGGCGGTGCGAGTCGCCAAGGCCGTTGATACGATCCGACCGGCAACGAGAACGTCCGCGATGCCGAGTCGAGCACCGACCGCGGGGACGTAATCTCAACGTGCACCGGGAACCGATGAGTTCGTGCCGGGCGAAGAGCGAGATCGCCATGGGTTGACTCTTTTCAGACGAAAAATATGATGCTAGGGTCAGTTTTTCTTCGTTGTGATGGGAGGACTGAGGCGCCTTCCGGCGGCTGCCGTCGTTTTGATGGGCCACTACGTTGGCGGGGGGGGGCAGCGAGGTGACGATGTCGGACCGTGTTGGATGCGCCGCGGGTACTACGTTTGTGAATCAAACCATCGAATCGCCCAGCACATGTCTGATCTCGACGCGCGCGTTCGCGAAAATCAACCTGACCCTTGACGTTTTGGGCCGAAGACCGGACGGGTATCACGCGCTGCGGTCGCTGGTCATCGGTGTGGATCTGTCGGACCGCGTCGCGTGCCGTGCGGCGGCCGGGGGAATCAGGCTGATCTGCGACGACCCGAGCCTTCCTACCGACGAGAACCTGGTCGTGCGGGCGGCGAGGGCGCTGGCCGATGATTGCGGTGTCGACTCCGCGGTCGAAATCATCCTGCAAAAAACGGTGCCGCGGGGAGCCGGTCTCGGTGGCGGCAGCAGCGACGCGGCGGCTTCGCTGCGCGTGTGCAACGAGCTTTGGAACCTCGGTTTGGACCGAGACGCGCTTGCACGGATCGGGGCCAAGGTTGGTTCGGACGTGCCTTTGTTTTGCTACCTGCCAAGCGCGATCATCACCGGGCGAGGCGAGGTTGTCACACCCGCTCCGATGCTTTGGCATGGTTTTGTCGTGTTGGTGTTCACGGGCGAATTTGTGTCCACGCCGGAGGTGTTCGCGGCATGGCGTCCGTCGGACTGCGCGGGGTCGCTTGAGAATCCCAACGTCGACATTGCTGCTTCGTCCACTTCGAGAGACATTTCCGAAATGTTGTTCAACCGGTTGGAGCCTGCGGTCTTCCGCGTGTGCCCGTCGGTGGCCGAAGCGCACGACACACTTTCGCAACTGGGAATGGGGCCGGTACGCGTCAGCGGGGCGGGCTCCGTATTGTTCATGTTGTTTGACGAAATTGAGAGCGCCCGCGTGGCGGCGGCGAGGATAGAAAAACGTTTGATCGGCGCAGAGGTTTCCGTGGTACGCGCACCTGTTGAAGAAGCGCCGATTGTTTGCGAGGAGAATTGAATGGAGATTTCGGACGTACGCATCAAGATGATCGGCGACTCAAACTCGCGATTGAGAGCTTTTTGCACAATCACCTTCGACGGGGACTTTGTCGTTCGCGACCTGAAGATCGTCGATGGCGTGAACGGGCTGTTCGTGGCAATGCCCTCACGCAAGATCATGGCCTCGTGCGGGAAGTGCCGCCACAAGAACCAGATCGGTTCGAGCTTCTGCAACGAGTGCGGCGGCCGGCTGCGACGGGAGGAGCCATCCGCGGACAACGACGGGCGAACGAGGCTCCACCGGGACATCGCCCATCCCATCAACACGCCCTTCCGTGAGAAAATGCAGAGCCAGGTGATCGAGGCGTTTCACGCGGAGTGCGAACGGGCCGACGAGCCCGGGTACGAACCTCCCGATGAAACCGTCGATGCGGATGTCGAACTCGACCACGGCGACGACGTGGACGAGCGTATCGGCGATGCCGACGGGTACACCGACGATGCCGAGGACCACGCGGGTGATGTCGACGACCACGACGACCACGACGACGATGTCGAGGATGTCGAGGATGTCGAGGACCGCGCGGGTGATGTCGACGACCACGACGACGATGTCGAGGACCACGCGGGTGATGTCGACGACCACGACGACAAGACTGACGATGACATTGACTTCGCTGCCGGTATCGAAGATGACACCGACGACGGCGACGATCAAAAAGACGTCGCCGACGATCACAGCGGCCTTGATGAATACGGGTCGCTCATTGCGGACCTCGATCGCGGGGAAGGCGCGCCGGACCGCGGCGGCTCGCCCGAGCGACGGGGCAGGCCCGAACCGTCGCGCACCGATGGCGACGGGCGCGATCGGTCGCGGGGCGGCGGTTCGCGGGGCGGTCGGGGCAGGCGCGGTCGTGGACAGCGCGGCCATCGTCAAACGGAGCAGCCGACCGATACGGACGAGAAGGGTCGTGCCCGCCCGCCGAAGGAAGCAACCCCGGAAACGAAAGTAGCATCGACCGATACGCCCGCCGGCAAGCGGTCGGACTCCAGCGGCGAGACCAAACGCGTCGAGCCGCCGCGCGACAGGAAAACGGCAGACGCCCCCGCCCCGTCTCAACGGAGCGGTCGTTCGCGAGGTCGAGGACCGCGGACCGCCCCGCCGAGCGACCCGCCACAGCGAGATCGCGTCGCCCTACCCGAGGTGGCCGAAGAGCCGCCTCCGGTCGAAGATAACGCTGACGAGTCGGGAGAATTCGGCTGCGGTATTCTGTAGAGGCCCGTGGAAAAACTCCAATGTATGGGTGTGCTCGCCATGTAGCACACCCGCCCTCGGGTGTGTTTCTGAATCCCCGGCCGAGGGCGGGCGGGCTACAGCGCCTGAATCTGCAGACTAAGACGACCAGGGAAGCCGCCCAGCGCACGGGTTGGCCGGCAAGCCGGTCGTACCGGTGCCAGGACCGTGTCACACGTTCTTCAACGGGCGGCTCGGCATCGATCGGCTAAGATGGGAGTTCCACGGCGCATGGCGACCGCCGGCTGGTTGGCGTCACGGCGGAAGACGGCCTGGCGAGGACGCCCATGGGCCACGGACCACGGATCTTGCACCGCGCCGACGGAAGCAGTTCCCATGGGCGCCGAGCATGATCGGCTCAGGCGAGGCGACCGAGGGAATCAGCAAGGACGATGGGAGTACGTGGGCGGCGCCGCTCGCCCGAACCCGCTGGGAGGACGATTATGGCTCAGCGCCTATTGCGATTGTCGCAAACGAGGATCCTCGAGTGGGCGGACGCGCACCGTATACGCACCGGGGGTTGGCCTGTTCAACTATCCGGGGCGTGCCTCGAAGCAGGCGGCATGACCTGGTCGCAGATCAACAAACACCTGACGGCGGGTCGGTATGGTCTTCGCGGTGGTACGTCGCTGGCTCGGCTGCTCGAGCAGCACCGGGGAAAGCGGAACAAACAGGATCTCCCGCGCTTGACGATCAAGCAGGTCCTCGCGTGGGCGGACGCGTCGTACGCCCGGCAGGGTGATTGGCCGGGAACCTCCTCAGGCCCCATAGAGGACGCGCCGGGGGAAACATGGAACGGCGTGTCGCTCGCCCTCGCAAGGGGCCATCGTGGTCTTCCCGGCGGATCATCCCTGGCCAGGTTGTTGGCGAAGCACCGCGGCAAGCTCAATCTGAATGAGCGCCCAAGGCTGACCCTAAAGCAGATTTTGGCTTGGGCGGACGCCTATCACCGCGTGACCGGCGGTTGGCCGACTCAGGATTCCGGTCCCATCGACGGCGCCAAGGGTGAGAAGTGGGGCGCGATCAACCAGTCGCTTGGTGTCGGAGCCCGCGGGCTTCGCGCCGGTGGATCATTGGTCCAACTGCTCCATAAGCACCGTGGGATGCGCAACCACATGGCACTGCCCAAGCTGACCAAGAAACAGGTGGTGGCGTGGGCCGACAGTTACCGCAAACGCACGGGGAAATGGCCCACGGCCCGATCGGGTACCGTGCACGAGGCGCCCGACGAGAACTGGCGCGCGATCGACACGGCGCTTAGGGAAGGGGTGCGGGGGTTCGCGGGCGGCGATAGCGTACCCCGGGTGCTCGATCGATACCGGCGCAGCCGTCGCCAATGAATCATGCCGCGCGGCACAACGCAATAGGGCGGCGCGATGGCAACGAACAGGAGCGGACGAGCGGATATGTGTTCGCGCCCGATTCCATGGGAAACATCGTGACGCCTGGACGCAAAGTGACCGAGCATGCGCGGTCGCCCAAGCCCCGAGTTCGATTGACGATCAAGAGGATTCTGGAATGGGCGGATGCCCACCACGCCCGGACCGGCGTTTGGCCGGTGACCGGAAGCGGTCCCGTGCGCGGCGCACCGGGCGAGACATGGAGCGCGATCAACGCTGCACTGAGCAACGGGACACGTGGGCTGCGCGGCGGTACGTTGCTGGCCCATTTGCTTCACGAGCGGCGCGGCGTCCGCAACCGCCGCATTCTCCCCAGGTTCAAGCTCGAGCACGTCTTGGCGTGGGTGGACGCCCATTACGAACGAACCGGCAAGTGGCCCAACACCCGAACCGGTCCGGTGCGCGAGGCCCCCGACGAAACATGGGCCAAGATCAACTCGGCGCTGGTTCACGGGCAGCGCGGTCTGCCGGGCGGAATGTCTTTGGCAGCCCGTTTGGTGCAGCATCGAGGTGCCTCCACGCGCTACCGCCAACCGCGACTGACGATCAAACAGATCCTCGCGTGGGCCGACGCCCATCACCAGCGGACGAAACAATGGCCCCGGGTTCGCTCCGGTCCTGTGCGCGATGCACCCGGCGAAAACTGGCGGAAAATCGACAACGCACTGCTGCTGGGCCTGCGCGGACTGCCGCCCGGCTCCTCGCTCGCGAAGCGCCTCGACGAACATCGCGGTGTGAGAAACAGGAAGCAGGTCATGCCGCTTACGATCGAACTCGTTCTCGACTGGGCGGACGCCCATCATCGCCGCACGGGGCGATGGCCGATGACAGAGAGCGGCACCGTGCGCGGTGTCAGAGGGGAGACCTGGAGCGGGGTCAACGGTGCGCTGTGGCAAGGCAGCCGAGGCCTCAGGGGTGGAGCGAGTCTTGCAAGACTGCTCGCCAAGCATCGGGGCGTGCGCAATCGCAAGGACGTGCCGACACTTTCCCGCTCGAGAATCCTGGCGTGGGCGAGAGCCCACCACAAACGCACGGGTCGCTGGCCAATGCAGAAGTCCGGAGCCGTTCTCGACGCGCCCGGCGAAACGTGGAACGCGATCGA
>JADFHG010000243.1 GCA_022567365.1 Planctomycetota bacterium
CGCAGGGGGCACGCCTTGATCGAAGAACGAAGATGGGCTATTTGACGACACCGGAACACTATGGGAACTGGGCGCTGCCCCCGCTGACCCCTGCGCTGGGTGACAAGATCAGGCCGATCTCGGGGCTGGCGATCTTCGTCGAGGAGCACACGCGCTTCTGGAACTCGGGCTATACCGACGGGCTCTGGAGCAACGCGGATCAGTTGGAAGTGCGCCACGGCGGCGGTAGCAATCTTGCCTTTCTCGAGGGCCACGTCGAGGCGTTTGAACCGCCCACCGGAAGTCGCGACAAGACCATGGAACCGGCGGATCTGGACGCGAACGACTTCTACGTCCGTGCGCGCGGGATCGAGTGGGTCCGCATGGAACGGCAATCCGGTCTACTCAGACCGTACGGGTGGATCAACAACCCCGAGGTCGAGCTGGATTGATCGGCTGGACGAACGGTGCCACACCTGTTTTCACCGGTTGAAGACCGGTGCTACATATGGAGATCAGCTTTTTTCAACAGGCTGATAAGCCTTTACTGATACCGGCGTGAAGCACTCCGGGCAGCGGCCCGTCGTGTTCCCCGTCAGGTCGTAGCCGCACTTCGTGCATCGTGTTCCCCGGTCGTCGAAGATCGGATTGAAACGGTGTTTCGTCCAGACGACCTTGGTCTTTGCCCACCCGTCGCCCCATCGCCGGCCCTTCATCATCAGAAACAACACGATCAAGGGGGCGACAGGAATAATCAGGCACAGGTTCCGCTTGAAGGATCGGCCGAAACCGGTTGGCTCGTGTGTTGCTACGTCGACAACTTGTACGCCACACGCGTACTTGCCGGGCGATTGCCCGCTGAACCCGTCCTTAAAATAGAAGGTCAGGGGGAAAATGTAACTGAAGAAGATTTCCACAGGGCCGACAGCCCCGCTCGGAATCGAGAATCCCGTCGGGTTCAGGCCGGGTATCAATCCCAGGTAATATAGCGGCACCATCGCCAGCAGTTCCCAAATCACCGTGTCGATGACGAAAGCCAATTGCCGACGGCTGGCGAAGGCATTGCGACATTTCGGGCATACGAGGCGCCCATGGAGCGGTTTGCATTTCTTGGGCTTCTTCGGCACTCGTTCGCAAAGCGGACATTGCAGCACAGCCGATTCTTCGGTCGCGGTTGTTGGAGATGTGGGCATGACTATCCCTTCTTGACCGAGCCTACGGCCCAAGACGGTCGCAATCCGACCCGAAACCCGGATGCCTATTCTCGCAGGCAAGAACAAAGGCGTCAACGTCCGCTGGAAACTTGGGTCTTGAGTCCGCATGAAGCCTTCAATGAGCAGCCTATGGCACCTGCACTCTTGCCGTGCCGGATGATCCCCCGCGGGTCGTGTCCGGCCTCCATGGCTTACCTGTGCGCGACAGTACACGGTCGGCATTCAAAGGCGCAGCGATTGCCGCAAACGATGGGCTTGACGTGTCGGCAAACACAGCGGCTGATGAGACAGCGGCAGCGCACAATACAACCGCGATGCAACGCCCGGTTAGGAATATGGCCGACTACCGGGCGGCCCGTCGCCTGGATGATCGAGTTTCGCTTCGCGCGAAACGCAGCGCGAATAGGCCGGCGAGCACGACGGCGAGCGTCGTAACCATCCCGCTTGCGCAGAAACCGCTCCTCGTTCTGCCCCCGCCGCCGCTTCCTCCTGAGTTGTCGTCGCCGGGAGTCTCGTCGGTCGTCTCATCAGCGGCGCCGCTACCGTTCGGCTCGTCACCGCCCGTTTGGCCGTCGCCCGGGTTGGGCTGGTCGATAATAGGCTCGTCGTCGTTGGGTGTTGGTTCGTCCGTTGTCGGAGCAGGGTCGTTCACGACGAGCGCCAGGCACGTGAAGGTGAACTGATCCACGGGTGTTTCGCGACCCGTCGTATCCCGAAGGACGATGTCGTAGGCGACGGTCTGCTCGGTCGCCGCGCCTTCGCAGGCCAGAAGATCGGGAACCACCAGCGTCTTATCCGATGACGCCGCGTCAAACGGCATGGTCAGCGGCGTGCCCGCCACTGACGGAAGGGTCTGCTGCAGAATCATCGTAACGGGGAATTCGGGCTCTCCGGTATACACGACGGATAGTGCCCGTCCCGGCTCGCCGGGCATGATGTTCTCATCGCCGATGAATCGGTCAATCCGGAACGGCTCGGGTTCATCAGGCGCGATCGAACAAAGACAAGCGTCTTCGCATCCACCCCCGGCCACCAACGCGCAGGACGCGCCCCAGTCGAAGGAGCAGCAAAGCGCGTTGAACGCGCATACGCACACCTGACAGACCGCGTCGTCGCAGCCCAACGAACCATTCGCCTTGCAGCAGTCGCCCTCGCCCGGTTCGGGCTCCGGATCCGGGTCTTCCGCGGGGTCATCGCCGTCGCCGTCGGAATCGCACTCGGCTGATCCGCAAGCACACGCGTCGTCCGCGCACGCGATCAGTACGCACTCCGAATCCCATTCGGTATCGCAGCAATACGCATCCGCGCCGCAGACGGCGTCCTGGCACGTGGGGTCAGCGCAACCGGGGGAACCGTTGGCTTCGCAACAGGCACCTTCTCCATCAACCGGATCGTCGACGGGCGGACCGCCGCCTCCGCCGCCTCCGCCGGGCGGGTCCGAATCGCCGCCGTCGCCCGCGCATCCATCGTCCGGGCAGTTGCACACGGCTTCGGCGCATGCCGCTTCGACGCAGACCACGTCCCACTCGGTTTCGCAACAGAACGCGTCGGCCGCACAGATCACGGCTTCGCACGCGGTGTTGGTACACGTTGGGACGAGGGTGATGACGCAGCAATCGCCCGGTTGTTCGACAACCGCGCATGCCTCGTCCGAGCAGTCGCACACGGACAGATCGCAAGCATCGCTCAAGCAGAAATCGTCCCACTCCGTATCGCAGCAGAACGCATCCTCCGCGCAGACGGTGACCTCGCACGCTTGGTTGTCACATCCCGGCGTGTCATGTGCCTCGCAGCAACTACCCGAACCGCCTCCATTCGGCGGGTTGGGGTTTCCCGCGGACGTGATCGCGCCAACGGCGTCGATGTCGGCCCCGGGGGTCGCCCCGGTGCTCTCGCCCGTGGTCGGGTCGTCGATAATCTGAACGGCGTCGAACAGGAGCGCGCCGGCCGCAAAACCATTGAAGTAGCCGTCGACGTCGATTGCCAGCAACGTGGCACCTCCGATATCGCCGACCTCGTACCAGCCGTCGGCGTTCGGACTGATCAAAGCGGCGGCCAACAATACCGCTGTTTCGGGTGTGGCCTGTAGCGCGATCGACATCGCCTCGGGCTTCGCACCTACTTCAAAGACGTACAGGTCGGCGCCCGGGTCACCGCTGTTGGCCAGCAGGTTGTCGGTAAAGGCCAACTCGAGCAATCCACCCTGCCCGAGTGACACGGCGCCGGCAGCGGTTCCGTCGTAATCGGGTGCGCCCAGGGCATGCGTAGGGTCGAGAACCTCAGGGTCGCCGGGTGCGGGATTGCCGCCGAACTCGGGGTCGTATTGGATGACCAAATCGGCGAAGCTCACATCGCCGGATGGGAAACAGACCCCGCTGTATTCAGTCCCCTGACAGAATTGGGCCGACACCGTGGACGTGTTTGCCAGGCAAATAAACACGAAGACGCCGATGCCGAATACGGCGTTCTTATCGAGTATTGTTCTTGCGATCACCAAACCACCTCCGCCGGAAGATCGAACCGGATCGGGTCTTGCTGCTCCACGAACTCTACGGATTCGACCGCTGCTGTTCGCTGCCACGGATGCGGTCAAGAGCGCGACGTGGAACCACTCCAATGTCCCCTCGAAACTCAACACCCCCGATGGATTATACCGGGGCCACGGTCCCGAAACAACGGTCAAGAGTGACGGGCATTGGAGGGGAAACCACACCGAGCGTTGGCCGATAATGACCCCCTGTTCGGCATGGACGTCACAAGATAGCGTGACACTTTCGCGGAGCGCGGATGCGAACAGCCGCAACCGTAGCGCGCGCCAACACCCTGTCGAAGACCGCGACACGCGAGCAAATAGCGCTCGCGCGTCCGACGCGAGGATCGCAGGTCTTGCAATCGGTGATTCGCCGCAACCGCGGCCGCGCGCTGGGCGCGGGTGGTCACGCGGGTGTACCATTGTTCCAACGACCGAGCCTAACGAACGTAGGTATCAGTGGAGGACGAACCATGCACTGTATTATTGACCTGTCCGTGGTGCCGATGGGAGTCGGCGTGTCCGTCTCGCGGTACGTCGCCGCCTGCCAACGGGTGTTTTCGGACGCGGGCCTGACGACGCGTATGCACGCGCACGGAACCAACGTCGAGGGCGAGTGGGACGACGTGTTCGCCGCGGTCAAACGCTGCCATGAAATCGTTCACGAGATGGGCGCCCCACGCATCTCGGCAAACATGCGCATCGGGACACGAACCGATCGCGACCAGACGATCGAACGCAAGGTGGCAAGCGTCGAGCGCCTTCTCGCGGAAGACCGATAACCAACCGGCGTCTCGACCGGCGTTTCCGTCGGCGATCGCCCCGCGCCGCTCGAAGCGCACCGGCGCAAGGGGTCGCGGGCGCCGAGTCCCCGTTGAGGGCGGCGTTGTCACGGGGGCGCAACGGACCCCCGCCGACGTTGACCGGCCACTGCCGCGCGGCCATGATAAACTTGGCGACGGTGGCGCGCGATCGCCTGGGTTGACCAAGACCGCGCCCGCGGAGACCTCGATGAGGACGCTGAGAAAAACCGGTGTTGAGATCGTCGGCTTACTGTTTGTGGCCTGCGTACTGGGTTTCGGGATCAATGCCGTGCGCGGTTCCCTCAAGCCGTTTCGCGACTACTTTCCGCCGATCGTCGTAGACAGACCGGATCGTCCCATTCCGGGTGCCGACGTCGAGAGCGCGGCGGATATCGGTGAAGAGGGTGATGCGACCGCGCCACACGAGATCGAGCAACCCTTTTCGACGGTGACGTTTGACGAGGCGGCGGATCTCTACGAAGACGTGCGAACGGCGACGGGCGTGTTCCTCTTCGTCGACGCGCGAAACGACGACGACTATTCGGGCGGCCACATTCCCGGCGCGATCCAATGCGATCGGTTCCAACTCGAAGCGCACATCGCCGCCGTGGTCAACGCGGCCGGTATTGCGGAAATGGTCATCGTATACTGTAACGGCGGCGACTGTGAGGACAGCGTCCGGGTCTGCCAGGATCTCGAAAACAGCGGCGTGGAATTCGAAAAACTGCGCCTGTTTGCCGGCGGATGGGAAGATTGGACCGCGAACCGGATGCCGATCGAGGATGGGTTCGAGGGATGAGCGACAAACTTTCCACACTGAAACGGCTCGGCGCGACCGGTGTCCCCCTGCTGATCGCGCGTCTCATCGTCGGCGGTCTGTTCATTTATATGGGCATCATGAAAGTCGCCGGAACGGTGGCATTCTTGAAGCTGATCAAGCTCTACCACGTCCTGCCGCTCCAGCCGCCGATCTTCATCAATGCCACCGCGATCACGTTGCCGTGGGTCGAGATCGTTTGCGGCGTGGCACTGGTGACCGGCGTGTTCCGACGAGGCGCCGCCGTGATTATCACGGGCATGCTCCTTGTATTCACGCCGGCTATTCTGATCAGGGCGATCGACCTTTATGCGGGCGGCACGGGTGAGTTCCCGACGTTTTGCGACGTGGCGTTCGACTGCGGATGCGGTGGTGGCGCGATCAATTCGTGCAGGAAGCTCGCGGAGAACTCGGGGCTGTTGCTGCTCGCCGTCTTCGCGATTTTCTCATCGTCGCGACGATTCTGCCTGGCGAAGCCGCGGGCGCGGGATCCAGTGCCTGTGGGCCAAGGCGGTTAGGCTCTGTCTGAAAACTCGCTTCAAACATGCTGCTAGTTGCCGAGAGACTCTTTTTCTCGGGAAACGCGACCATCCAGCACCGCCGGACACGCCCTCCCGAGACTTTTCAGACAGAGCCTAGTCCCGTCCGTTGCGGCGATTACGAATGTGCCATACTGGACAGCGGCTGGCTGATATACGGGAAACGGGCGTGGAGGTGTGGCTACACCTGGGGCGA
>JADFHG010000244.1 GCA_022567365.1 Planctomycetota bacterium
CGATGATCAAGCGCTGGTGCGAAAGCAAGGGCGTCACGGTGATGACCGGGACCAGGATTACCGGCATCGAGGCGGCCGACGGCGGCTTCAAGCTGGCGCTCGACGGCGGCGCATCGATCGACGCCGATCTGGTGGTCTGCGCCACCGGCGTCGCCCCCTATCTCGATTTCCTCGAGGGCAGCGGCGTCGCCACCGACCACGGCATCCTGGTGGACCAACATCTCGAGACCAACGTCGCCGGAATCTTCGCGGCGGGCGACGTCGCCCAGGGCTATGATTTCTCCACCGGCAAGCAGGAAGTCCACGCCATCCAGCCGACGGCCAGCGCCCATGGCCGCATCGCCGCCCTCAACATGGCCGGCCAGGCGACCGAATACGAGGGCAGCCTGGCCATGAACGTGCTCAACACCCTGGGCCTGGTCTCGAGTTCCTATGGCCTGTGGATGGGCGTCGACGGCGGCGACCGCGCGGTGGCCGCCAACGAGGACGCCTTCAAATACCTGCGCCTCGAATTCGACGGCGATGTGATCGTCGTCGGAGCGCCGAGCGAAGCTTGCGGATGGGATTGCCAGCTCGGAGGCGCAGCCTACGTGTTCCGATTCGACGGTGCGGAGTGGATCAAAGAGGCGACGCTTGTATCACAGCTTCCGCAATCCACCGATTACTTGGGGTACTCGGTTGCCGTGCATGGCGACATCGTGGTCGTTGGGAAGCCTCAAACGCAGAACCCATCGGGCCAGCATTATGGTGGCGTGGGTGCGGTCCACGTGTATCGCTACGATGGAACGTCGTGGAACGAGGAGGCCGTGCTCAGCCTCGGCGACGAGGTGGAGACGGCTGCGTTCGGGGCTGCCGTCGCGGTCTGGGGCGACCACATTCTCATCGGTGCGCCGCTGGATCCCGCCGGGTGCGCCGATGGCATAAGTGGCAATTGTGGGGCCTTGTATCTCTACAGTTTCGACGGAAGCACATGGACGGAGTCGGATGTCTTCGGTTCAACGCTCGGGGGTGGCTCCAGCAGGTTTGGATCGCGGGTCGCGATGTCCGAACACGCTGTCTTCGCCGCCGGGAGTTGGGGATCCGCCACGTTCCTTCGCATCGAATCCGACACGCTCGTCCCGGTCGGCGAACTGCTGGCGCAGACGGGGGATATTGTCGCCTCCGTATCGTCGCTCGCGTTCGATTCCCACCGCGCAGTGGTTGGGAGAGTCGGCTACGTCGATGGGGTGTACGATGCAGGAGCCGTCTCCGTGGCCGGGATCAGTGCGGCAGCCAGCGACCCACCGTGTTTGGCCGTCGATGCGCGGCAGCCATCCGAGCCGTATGATGACGCAAGTCAAGAATGGAGCGAGATCACGGTGTTTTTCGATGAAGATCCCGGATCCGTCTTGCCGGAGGACTTCGCCGTTACGATACACGTGCCGGGGGAACAAATCACCGTGGATGACGTAACCGTCGAGGGAAACGCCGTGACCGTACACCTGAGTGCGCCGATTCCCGTTTCCGAGTGGACGACGATCACCCACATACCCACGGGAGTCGCTACGCGCATCGGATCACTCCCAGGCGACGTGAACGGCGATCGACTCACCGGACCGAACGACGTGCTTCACCTGATCGACATCCTCAACGGCCTCGGCGAGACCGACGTGCCTCCCTATCGTACCGACATCGACCGAAGCGGCGCGACGAATAGCGCCGATGTCTTGCGCCTAATCGACCTGCTCAACGGCGCAGGGGTATACGATATGTATCTCGGCGCGACGCTTGGAGAATAGCCGAGGCGGGACGGCGCGCCCGGGCGTGTTCGGACCGGAGACAAAGGTTACACCCGTTCGGGGACATGGGTAACATATCCTATCGTTGTCCTCGCCCCCTGGGTGCATCCCGGCAGCCGCGTAGCGTACGCATCCTGCCTGCACCGGGTCGCGGTCAGAGCAGGCTGAAAGCCTGCGCTACGAACAACCTTGTGCTGTGCTACCAGTGCGGTCGCCCCGGCCGGATCGCTTGGTCAGGAACACCCAAAGAACGGACACATCCGCCGGGGTGACGCCCGCGATGCGCCCGGCTTGGCCCAACGTGTGCGGGGTCACCCGCGCGAGTCGCTCACGGGCCTCGATGCGAAGCTGGGGGATCGCGGAAAAATCGAGATCGGTCGGTATGGGCATGGTCTCGAGGCGACGGAAGCGCTCGATCTGGTCGGCTTGGCGCGACACGTAACCGTCGTACTTGGCATTGATGAGTACCTGAGCGAGATCCTGCTGCGCGAAAGTGGGTCCTACCGAGTTTCCGATCGCAGCAGCCAACGACTCGGGGTTCGCCTCGGGGCGGCGCATCCACGTCGATACCGCGACGCCTGCGATTCGGGAGCGCGCGCAGAGCGTTTCGATCGCGGCGATGGCATCTCGTCTGCGTTCAAATCGCTGCCACCGCGCGTCATCCACCAACCCGATCCGCCGCCCGATCGGGGTCAGTCGCTGGTCGGCATTGTCGCTGCGCAACAGCAGGCGGTATTCGGCGCGCGACGTGAACATTCGGTATGGCTCGGTGGGCGGTCGGGTCACGAGGTCGTCGATCATGACGCCGATGTACGCTTCGTCGCGCCCGAGGACGAGCGGCGGGTCGCCACCGAGGGCGTGTACGGCGTTGACTCCGGCGACAAGCCCCTGTCCGGCGGCCTCTTCGTACCCGCTGGTCCCGTTGATCTGCCCGGCGAGAAACAAACCGCCCACGGGTTTGCTCTCGAGCGATGGTTTTGTCTGCTCCGTGGGGACGAAATCATATTCGACCGCGTATCCATATTGGACGATCCGCGCCCGCTCGAGGCCGCCGATCTGGGCGACGATGCCGTCCTGTACGTCGCGCGGAAGCGACGTGCTGATCCCGTTGCAATACACCCGCTCGTCGTCGTAGCCCTCGGGTTCCAGGAAGACCTGATGACGTGATTTGTCCGCGAAGCGCACGACCTTGTCCTCGATGCTCGGGCAATAGCGCGGCCCGGTGGATTCGATCTGCCCGGTGTACATCGGCGCGCGATGCAGATTGGCGCGGATCAAATCATGGGCGGCAGCGTTCGTATAGGTGATCCAGCAAACGACTTGTCGCTGCGTAATCTCGTCGTTCATGAACGAGAACGGAACCGGTCGATCGTCGCCCGGCTGAATCGTGCAAGCGTCGTAGTCGATGGTATCTCGATGAACGCGCGGCGGCGTGCCGGTCTTGAGACGCCCCAGCTCGAATCCGAGCGAGCGAAGCACGCCGCTCATCCCTTCCGAGCTGGCCTCGCCGATGCGACCGCCGACGGACTGCTCGGAGCCGCGGTGCATCAACCCGCGGAGAAACGTGCCGGTCGTCAGGATCACGGCGGACGTTGTAAGTTCGAGGCCGCCAACGAGCACGACGCCGCGAATGCGATGCGCCGGTCCGCGCCCGGATTGCTTGACGGTCACGAGTTTCTCGACGACGCCCTCGATGATCTCGATCCGAGGATCCCGCGCGAGTAGATCCTGCACCGCGGCGGGGTATAGATTGCGGTCGGCTTGGGCGCGTGGGGCCTGCACGGCGTGGCCCTTGCTGCGGTTCAACACGCGGAATTGGATGCCGGCGCGGTCGGTGGCGAGGCCCATCAGTCCACCCAGCGCGTCGATCTCGCGGACGATCTGCCCCTTGCCGAGCCCGCCGATCGCGGGATTGCACGAAAGGCGAGCGATCGCATCACGCTCCATCGTGATCAGCGCGGTCTTCGCACCAAGGCGGGCCGCCGCCCACGCCGCCTCCGCACCGGCGTGTCCGCCGCCGACAACAACCACGTCGAAATCAACCATCAAGTTTGAACCCTCACGTGCCAGCCTTGTTGAAAAAGTAGCGGCCGCCCCCCGTGGCGACCGTGGAACACCCAAGAACGTGCGTCAACAACACCGCCGTCGTCGGGTTTTTCAACAGGCTGCCACGCTTGATCGGCCCGCCTTGCCGCAACATCGTAGCGTTCTTCACCAATAGCGCCGCCACCGGGCTTTGCGACGATGGACCGCAGTGTTTCGCCGCCCCGTAGGCATTATATCGCGGCGTCGGAATTGTACAGGAACCGGCGAGCCGGCGTGTTGGCTGCGGCTTCGTGGCAGTTCCGGCGGTCGACGGTTAGCGGCTCCGCGGGGGCCTGTGAATGAAAAGGCGAAGAAGCCCTTGCGAACCGAGCGAGCATCTCCCGGTTGAACCGACTCGATGTTCGCCGGTCCACGAAGGCGCCGTTGAACGCGAGAATCGCGGCCCTTACCCCGGGGGTTGGACAACGCGACCGTGATGTCCGTCGACTTCGGGCCTGCCGTCGACGGCAGCGGGTCACGGACGGTCTTCGCCGACATCCCGGCCCCTGTGGTTGTACCGTAGAGTCGTCCTTGGATGCCGTGGGCCGTCGGATTGCCCGAGCGATCGGCGAGATTCATATCGCGCGTGCGGTCGAATCTTGCGGGTCCGCCACGTTGGGTCGATCGCGCGGACCGAAGCCCGCGATTCCCTGCGACAGGCCATACGTTGGAACGTGTGTCGCAAGTTCCGGGGCCGCCCGAAGCCGCAACCATGCCTTCCGTGCGTGCCGCCCCCGTGCGTCATGGCGTTGCAACAATAGGCGCAAACGACGCAGCCTGAACTGAGCGTCGCACCGCCGCGCTTGACATACGGTGCCGGTATTCGGTCCAATATGGTTTGATGTCTCCGACACCGAAAAAAGGGCGTGGTGCGAGCGGCAAGAAGGTGCGCGTTGCCTTCCGTCGCAACCGGAGCAAGCCCGCGCGCATCAAGGATTGGACCACACAAGCCCGGGGCACGGAGGACAACGAACTCGACACGCTGCGCAGCGAATCTGTTGTGGCCAAGGGCGATTTGTCGCGGCATCGAACCGTCATCGTCGCCGATGGAGACGCCGCGATCGATCCCGGATTGCGCACTGGAACGGTCGTTGCGATGCGTGGTCTTTATGCCGACGTCGACGATGGCGACCGCGTCTTATCGTGTACCATCCGCCGCGTGCTGAGAACCCGCCGCATCAAAGAGCGCCATCCGGTGACCGTCGGCGACCATGTTTGGTTTTCGCTCGGCGACTATCGCGCGGGCGTTGTGACCGAAGGTGTCATCGAAAAGGTCGCCGACCGTCGCGGTGTGCTGCAGCGTCGTTCGGGCAAGCGCGTGCATACCATCGTCGCCAACGTGGAACGTGCGCTCATCGTCGCGTCGGCTGCGGACGACCCGCCCAAACCGCACCTGATCGATCGCTACATCGTGGCAGCGCTCGCCGGCGGTATCAAACCGGTCATTTGCATGAACAAAGCCGACCTGGATGAAGACGGTCGCGGCGCCTTGCTGCTCGAGCGCTACGTCGAAATCGGCTATCCAACCCTGCTCACGAGTGTGGTGGACGGCAGGGGCATCGACGATCTTCGGGCGCTATTGAGAGGCGGCGCCACGGTCATAGCCGGTCAGAGCGGGGTGGGAAAGAGCGCTCTGCTCAACGTCGTCCAGCCGGGGCTCAACCTGAGGATCGGCGACATCATCGAGCAGAGCGGCAAGGGTCGTCACACCACGACGACCGCTCGGCTGATCCACCTCGAGATCGGCGGATACGTCGTCGACACGCCGGGCATTCGCACGCTCGACCTGTCGCCCATTGGGCGGTACGAGTTTGAACTCTATTTCGTCGAGTTTCTCCCACACGTGCCGCACTGCAAGTTCCGCGACTGCGGGCACACCCACGAGACGGGTTGCCACGTCAAGGCCGCCGTCGAGGCGGGAGATATTCACCCAGAGCGGTATGAGAGCTATGTGCGCATGATGGAGGAGACGCGGGACTAGGGCATTTCCCGATTGCGCATACCGGATCCACCGATATACGCAACGCATCCAACGGCGAGAGACCGCGCGGGCTGAAGCCCGCGGCCCGGAACACAGAAGCGGGAGATGCTCTAGGCTCTGTCTGAAAACAGTATTCTAAGGTATCGCCGAATCATCGCTAGCTGAAGCATTCCATGAAAGTTGACGGCCAATTTCTCGAATCGCGTGCCAATGCGGCGCG
>JADFHG010000245.1 GCA_022567365.1 Planctomycetota bacterium
CAAGGGTGTGGATCTCGTCGTGCCCGTGGACATTTATATTCCGGGTTGTCCCCCGCGACCGGAGTCGCTGCTTGAGGGGCTGATGCGTTTGCAGGACAAGATCCGCCATGAAACGCGGGCGAAAGGCGTCGTGACAAAGGCAAAGGAAGCTGCGTACAACTAGTGCAGCGTCACACCTGGATTTACGGGTTGGTGTTGGGCGATAGGCATGGCAAAGTCCGCTCCCTCACGGTCGCGGTTCGGATTCGGCTTGCCGCCCAACCCGCAAGTTTATGCGTGACGTGGCACTAGCATGACGGTGCAAGGTTGTTCGTAGCGCAGGCTTCCAGCCTGCATCGACCGCGCTTACGACGCAGGCAAGGTGCCTGCGCTACACGCGGTGATCCGCGGTTCGATAGTACGATGCGGAGTGAAGCATGGCGGTAGAGGAAGAGGTCTTCGATATTCTGCGCGAGCGCTTTGGTGACGCCGTGGTCTCGGCCGAGGCCTCCGGTGCGCACCCTTACGCCGTCATCAAGGCCGAGCGTTGGCCGCAGGTCGCGCTCTTTCTTCGCGACGATCCGCGGCTTCTTCTCAACATGTTGCGGTGTATCTCGTCCATCGACATGATCGCCGAGGACAAGCTCGCCTGCGTGTACGACCTGATGTATCTCGCCGATGATTGCGGCGACGAGTTGATCACGGAGACACGCGAGTTCGCCGTGCGGATCGAGACGCCGCGGGACGATCCGGTGATCCCGTCCGTCGCCCACGTCTGGCCTGCCGCGGATTGGCACGAGCGCGAGGCCTACGACATGATGGGCATTCACTTCAGCGGGCACCCCGACCACCGCCGCATTCTCTGTCCCGACGATTGGGTGGGATATCCGCTGAGGAAGGACTACGTGTTCCCGTTGGAATACCACGGGATTCCGGGCACCACCGAATACGATCTGCCCAACCCGCGACACTAACGGAAATTGAGCGTACGAATGGCTGATACCGTGGTTGAACCCGCGATCGAGAAAGGGTTGGAGCCCGAGCGGCGCGAGCAGGGTGACGTCCGTACCGAGGAAATGCTGGTCAACATGGGTCCGCAGCATCCTTCGACGCACGGCGTGCTCCGTGTGGTGCTGCGCACCGATGGCGAGTTGGTCCTCGACGCCATACCACACATCGGCTACCTGCATCGCTGCGCCGAGAAGATCGGGGAGTCTCTCCCACCCTATCAATACATCCCGTACACGGATCGGATGGACTACCTGGCGGGAATGAACAACAACCAGGCGTTCGCGATCGCCGTCGAGCGGTTGTGCGGCATCGAGGTTCCCCCCCGGGCACAAGCCATCCGGGTGATCTTCTCCGAGTTCAACCGCATCGCGTCGCACCTCGTCGCCCTGGGCACCTATGGGCTCGACATGGGGGCCTTCACGCCCTTTCTCTATGCGTTCCGTGAGCGCGAGATGATCCTCGACCTGTTCGAGGCCGCGTGCGGGGCACGGCTGACGTACAGCTACCCGACGGTCGGTGGCGTTCGGTCGGACCTGCCGGACGGCTGGGTGGAGCGGTGCCTCGAATTCCTCGAATACTTCGAGCCCAAGATCGACGACTACAACAACCTGCTCAGCTTCAACCATATTTTCGTGAAGCGCGCGAGCAACGTCGGCGTGATATCGCGCGAGGACGCCATCGCCTTTGGTTTGACGGGCCCGATACTCCGCGCTAGCGGCGTCCGGTGGGATCTGCGCAAGGTCCAACCCTATGACGGTTATGAGAAATACGACTTCGACGTGCCCATCGGCGAGCCCGGCGGTGTTGGCGACACCCCCAGAGGCGTCGTCGTCGGCGATTGCTGGAACCGCTATTTCGTCCGCGTCCTGGAGATGATCCAATCCATCAGGATCATGCGGCAGGCATTGGCCGAGCTGCCCGACGGCGACATCATGGCGAAGAAGGTCAAGAATTTGAAGCTGCCCGTCGGGGAGGTCTACGTGGAAGTCGAGAACCCGCGTGGGCAACTCGGTTTCTACGTTCTGGGCGACGGATCGGCGATTCCGGCGCGGGTCAAGGCCCGCGGACCGAGCTTTTGCAACCTCTCGATCATCCGGCACGTCGCGCGGGACGTGCTGCTCGCGGACGTTCCGGCGATTATCGGCAGCTTCGACGTGGTCATGGGCGAAGTCGATCGCTAGAGGGTGTGGCCATTCTCAGTGGCGGAGGCGAGTTCCTTGACGCACACTTTACCGCCGCTGGGCCAGCAAGCTGGCTATGCCAGTGCCAAGCCCACGCTTGCGTGGGCATGGGGTGCCAAGGACTATAGTATTTCACCGACCAGCATGGCCACGCGCAAACCAACTCGAAACACCAGCGTTTCTCGACGCGTGGCTATGGCACCCCGCACGGTGCCGCAGAAGATGGCCACACCCGGTACGGAGGACCAAGACCGGAAATGCTCCAGTGGTGGACGTCGAGCCGACGCGATACCGCGATTTCTGTGGCCACCGGTCGAGGCAATAGGCGAACGCCATCTCGCGCCGCCGGCTCGGTCAAACGTGCGATTGGTTTGTTTGAGGTTTAGAGTGCGTCCTAAAACCGGCGGGAACCCCGGTTCTTTCCGAACCCCGACCCTGAGGGAGGGGCTTTTAGGACGCACTCTTAGAGAGTCGTTTACACTGTGTTGCATCGCCACCGTTGCTCGACCGACGCCAACAACGGCTTGAGGAGAAACGCAATCGCCCCGCCTGACACGAAGATGGCAACTATTGTCCAATCCAAACCCGTTCCATCGAGTTCGACCATGCAATCGCTGACACCAAAGGCCATCGTCGCCGGGCTCGACCGGTACATCGTCGGGCAAAAGGACGCCAAGCGCGCCGCGGCCATCGCCATACGCAATCGGTGGCGCCGCCGACAGTTGCCCGAAGGGCTTCGCGAGGAGGTCGGCCCGAGCAACATCCTCATGATCGGACCGACCGGCGTCGGCAAGACCGAAATCGCCCGCAGGCTCGCCGCGCTCGTCGACGCGCCGTTCATCAAGGTCGAAGCCACGAAGTACACCGAGGTGGGCTATCACGGTCGCGACGTCGAGAGCATGATTCGCGACCTCGTCGAACTCGCGCTCCACATGGTCCGAGACGAGCAAACGGAGGTCGTGCGCACCGAAGCAGAACGGCGGACCGAGGAGCAACTGCTCGACGTGCTCATTCCGCCAACCGCGTATGACGTCGCCGACCAGGATCCGGACAGCGAAACCGCCCAGCGGCGACACCGAAACCGCGAGAAGTTTCGCACGAAGCTTCGCACCGGCGAGCTCGACGATCGGATGGTCGACGTCAAGACGGAGACGAAGTCCACGCCGATCGGCATCATGAGCAACATCGGTTTCGACCAGATGGATCCCGACATGCAGGGATTCCTCGAACGACTCGTGCCGCCGCAAACGAAGGACCGGCGCGTACCGATCCGCGAAGCCCGCAAGATCATCTTCGATCAACAGTGCGAACAACTGATCGACCGCGAGAAGGCGGCGGAGATGGCCGTCGAACGCACCGAGAACAACGGCATCGTCTTCCTCGATGAGCTCGACAAGCTCGTGGTGCCGGGCGACGTGCGCGGTCCGGACGTCTCGCGCCAGGGCGTGCAGCGCGACCTCCTGCCGGTGATCGAAGGGTGTACGGTGAACACGCGCTACGGACCCGTCAAGACGGACCACATCCTCTTTATTGCCGCCGGCGCGTTCCACGGGTGCAAACCCAGCGACCTGATGCCCGAGCTTCAGGGCCGCCTGCCGATCCGCGTCACGCTCGACGACCTGACCCGCGACGACTTCGTCCGCATCCTCAGCGAGCCGGAGAACGCCCTGACCAAACAACACGTCGCCCTGCTGGGCACCGAGGGCGTGCGGATCGAGTTCACCGACGACGCCATCACCGCGCTCGCGGACACCGCGTTTCGCGTCAATCAATCCACAGAAAACATCGGCGCCCGGCGACTGTATACGGTGATGGAAAAACTGATGGACGACATCAGCTTCGACGCCCCCGAGCGCGCCGGAGAAACCATCCGCATCGACGCCCCCTACGTCATCGAGCGCCTAAAGGAACTGAGCGAAGACACCGACCTGAGCCGGTTTATCTTATAGTCCCGGTGCAACTATACATCCCCGGTACGAATCGTCGCGGCCTACAGGATGCGCCGGGCTGTGTCGGCAATCCATCGGCGAAGTGCTTGGGCTAGCCCGAAAGCAGCTCCAATTTGACACCCCGCTTCAGCGCCTTCTCAAAAAGATCCGCAAGATGAGGCTTGGCAGTCGCGAACTCGTCGCGCAGTTCGTCTCCCTCGTGACCTCGGTCGGCGAGGAACCGTATCGTCGACAGGGCCTCAAGTAACAATATCGCCTCCTCGTTCAACTCCTTTGCCAGCGGAGCCCACTTCATTTCAGGCGCAGTGCCACCAGTTAGATCGTGGATTCGCTTCTGGCCCTTTTTACCGTCGATCGAGTACCTATAGCTACCGTCACCGAAGCGAACCTCTTTCACGATGCTGGCAGCGCAGAGAAAATCCAAATCGCTAGCCAGACCGCGAGAGTACGGCCCGAAGTAGTGCAATATGAAACGATACCGGAAGTCTGGGGAGCCACTCGCACGGAGCAAATGCACAATCTTCTGAAGTCTCTTCCGACCGGCAACGGCCTTCAACTCAGCAATCAACCGGGCGAGGGCTATCGGTGCGTCCATGCTCATCTTTCATCCACCTGTACCTAACATACGCCTAACTACGCAAGAAGTCCAGAGAAATCTTTCTTTTTTTCTCGATCATAGTGAAAACGGCAGACCTCCCGCTCCGTCATCAGCGCGGAAAGGACGGGTGAATTCGCGGCTAGCTCCGAAAGGCGCTTCGGTGGATTGCCCGAGTCCACTATGAAAATCTCCCGATAGAACGCCTGCTCTTCGTCCGACTCCTCGTGCCGCAGATATCGATAGTCTTTGTACGGGAGATCCTCAAACCTGTCGATAAAGCACTCGAAACGTAATGGGTTGCACTCATTCTCGAGGTTCTTGACGAATTTGCCGGCGCGGATGAATTGGTTTTCGTCGAGTTTTACAGTCGCCCAGGGCTGATGCCGTCGAACCAACCGGAGCGCATGACGAGCCAGCGAGCGCCCGTCCTGCTCGTTGCCCGGAACGTTCCCGTCCCATGCGGCCCACCCACGCAGCGCCCACCAAACAACGTCGTCGTCGAGCATCAAGTAGTCGTTTATGGACAGCTTGCCCTCGCCTTCAAGTAGCTTCCGGACGGGCTCTGGCGTATCGGGCGGCAGTTGGTCCTTCAACGTTAGTGCCAGGCGGAGCGTCTGGATGAGTTCCGCCTCGTAGGCCCGCACAGCTTTGTGCCCATAAACGTAGGTGTACATGAGTAGGCGAGCGAAAAGGAGCCCTTCGATGGCACCAGTTCCCTTGCGGGCATCGAGACAGAGCTTCTTTACGGGCGGAGCGCCGAGGGGAGGCTCGGCGATCACGAGGGCGTTGAGGATCCACTCCGAATCAAACTGACCATAGCGCGACCCAGTCATCAAGCTGTCCCGAAGCAGGTAGTCCATGCGGTCCGCATCGAGCTGACTGCTCACAATGTCCTTTAGATACGGCTGCCTCGGACCTGGCGCGCTGTCGGAGATCAACCCGCATACTTCGTCCACAGTCACACCGTCCACTTCCGCCAATCGCTGATGTAGTTCGCTTTGTGTGTCCCTCAAGATATCGCAGGTCCACTCGTCGTGAGTCTTGACGTCGCCACCCTCCTCGCGAAAGACCCGCTCAAAGACGTGCGAGAACGGACCGTGGCCGACATCATGGAGCAGGGCCGCAGCAGTGATGGCGTCGGTGTTGCGCTTCAACTCCTCGTAAATGTCAGGATCATCCCAGTGACGACAAAGGAGCTTGTCGATGATTCGCCGCGCGAAGTTAAAGACGCCGAGCGAATGTGTGAACCGCGAATGTTCCGCACCAGGGTATACGAGATGACCCACCCCCAATTGGCGGATCCGCCGTAGTCGTTGAAACTCCTTCG
>JADFHG010000246.1 GCA_022567365.1 Planctomycetota bacterium
CGCCGGGCAACCCGCCGTCGATCGCGAGCCTCACCGTCGAGGGCCAAGTCGCAACGCTCGAGCTGTCGGATTTTATTAGTACCGGCGCGTGGACCGTCATAACCCACATCGACAGCGAAACGAGCACCCGTCTCGGCTACCTCCCGGCGGACGTCAACAATGATAAGGTCAGCAACACCAACGACGTGCTCTACCTCATCGACGTCCTCAACGGTTTCGTCGACCCGGCACCACCGGCGTACCAAACGGACACGGATCGCAGCGGCGCGACGAACGCGAACGATGTCCTCCGCGTGATTGACCTGCTCAACGGCGCGGGCGCGTTCGAGGAGTGGCTCGGCGCGACATTGCCGGACTGACGGATCGCCCGTTCAAGCACTCTCGGGGCGCACAAGCACGTTAGTACATGCGTCACGCGGCGGAATCGTTTCGTGACCGTTGCCGGTAGGCCCTGCCGCCGCGCACCGGAAATCGCCCGCCGGGAACCTCAGTGGTCTCGGCCACGCGTCGGCGCCGCCCGGGAATCATCCGTCAGCTACAAGCGGTGACCGCGCCGGACGCCAGGCGCGACGACGAGACCCTCGAATTGCGTCGCGAACGGCTGCTTGGCCGGATCAGCGAAAGTGAGCGGCTTGCGGAGATTGATCTGGATGAGCAAAGCTTACGCTGAATGGAAGGTGGCGAGTGATTCGTCAACAACTATCGGGCCGTTGAAGAACCTGACGGCGGTGTCGCTGGCCCAACTTCGTGGGTGTTCAACGGCGGCCGCGGGGGGCGGCCGCTACTTCTTCAACCGGCTCCTATGCGCCGTCGGAGTAAACCTCGGCCCAGCCTTCGGCGGATGGATGGCGGATGATGATCTGCGCGATCTGGCCGGGCGCTCCTGTTTCCTCGTTGTGGTACCGAACGAAGATCTCGGTCCCGGGTTGTATCGCGTCTTCGACACCATTAGGATCGAGCAGGCAGCGCACGATCCCGCCGAAGACGTGCCCGCCGTAGACGAGCGTCAGATTCTCACCCGCCGAGCGAACCTCTTCGATAACAAAACGCTGATATTCGTCAGGTGGCTGCTCGTTCACGTTCCTGGACCTGCGAAATAGTCTACTCGAACATTGCTCAAAAACCGTTCGTCAGTGCCGGAAAGTCAGCGCTTGCTGCGCATTGTATGCGAGCGCTTGCGTTGGCCAAGGCTTCTTCGTATCTTCGCGAAATACTGTCATAGTGGAAGGCGCGAGCGAGCCTGAATGTGCCTCGCTTGCGACGTTCGAAGTTAGCTTCAAAAGGAGTTGGGACAATGGGTGCGGTCGCCAGAGAAATTGTCGAGAAAGCGGGAATTAACGTCGAGGAGCTGCTCAGCAAACTCGTCGCGGCAGCGGGTGCGGAGTTCACGACCTTTTATTACTACACGATTCTGCGGGTCTCCTCGATCGGGATGGAGGGCGAGGGTCTCAAAGAGATCATCGAGGACGCCCGAATCGAAGATCGTAACCACTTCGAGGCGCTGCTACCTCGGATTTATGAACTGGGTGGGGAACTGCCGCGCGACATCCGAGAATTTGCGGACATCTCTGGATGTCCGGACGCCTATTTGCCCGACAGCCTGAAGGGTGGGAAAACGCCGACCGGCGGTTCACTCAAGGATTTGTTGAACGTGCTGGTCGAGGCGGAGCGTTGCGCCGTTCGATGCTATAGCGACTTGTGCAACTTCACGTTTGGCAAGGACCATCGCACCTTCGACATTTGCGCGGCGATCTTGAACGAAGAGATTGAACACGAAGCGTGGTTCTCCGAATTCCTGGGCGAGGGACCGTCAGGGCATTTCCGCCGCGGCAAACCCGGCGCATCGCCCCACGTTGCCCGATTCATGACCGCTGACCTCGGGTAGCCCATGACGCCCGGGTCGTGCGACGGAGCGCCCTGCCCAAGTAGCGAGCCCGCGGACCTCTGCTGGCACAGTGTGCTCCCAACCGCTGAGCTCGAGCCGAGGATGTTGCGCAAGGTGCGCGTAGCCGGCCGTTATGTCTTGCTCGCGCGTTTGGAGGATGGGACGCTCGCGGCCGCGTCGGTGGTATGCCCGCATGAAGCCGCCGACCTTTCAGAAGGCACGGTGTACATGGGTGCGATCGACTGTCCGCGCCACCATTACCTGTATGATCTTCGGACCGGGCGAAACCGGCACCCGCGCGATGTGTACCCTGCCGATCTGGCCGCGACCCTTGCCCCGTTGCCGCTCTACCCCGTGCGGGAGAAGGACGGTTGGATCTGGGTCGGTAAGCAGCGAGTGTGATCGTTGCACCGTACACAAAGGCAAATCGAACAGTATCGAAAGGGAACCGCCCTCATCCAAGTCCAGCATCAGGACGGTCGGCCCTGCGTCGGAGCGCGGGTATCGGTAGAACAGGAAACGCATCAGTTCCAATTCGGCTGTCTGATTCCCGATCTGAGCGAATGGTCCAGCAACGACCGCGAGCGGTACCACCGCCGCGTGGGCGAGGTGTTCAACGTCGTCCGGCGGCAAGATCAGGCTGAGCGGGCAGGCGCTGAGTTACTGACGATCGACCTAACAAACTGCCGCGAACGCATGCACTTGGCCGAAGTCCGGCGCGAGCTTGATAAACTCAACGTCGCATCGGAAGGGGGAAAGGGTACCGCGCTCGAGGTGCATGCGTATGTGTCGGGAAGCACCATCGGATCATGCGACTACCAGCGCTGCGGCGGGATGCACCCTGACGAAGAACGTAGCGCTGCCCGGCATGTGGCAGGGCTATACACTCTTTGTTTCTCACACCCTTTTGTCAGTGGGGTTTTTTGGTGTGGTATTTCCGATCGCGAGAAGCGCGTGAGTAACGGTGGGCTTCTCCGGCGAGATCTTTCGCCCAAACACGCCCACAAAACACTACGCAAACTGATCCACATCGTTTGGCACACGCGCGCTTGCGGCACGACGGATTCGCTCGGAGGGTTCTCCTTTCACGGTTTCTTCGGAACATACCGTATCGTGGTCGAAGTGAGTGACAGGCTCCCCATCGTACATCGGTTATGCCTTCGGCCGGGAAACCAACGGATGACGATCTCCGTGGCGCTCGTCGGGGAAGAATCGTAATAATGTTGGGCTCAGCGCAGCGGACCGACAAATGATGAGTTTTCAGCGTACCGTCGCGCCGGGCGCGCCCACTCCCGGGCCACCGGCTGCCGTGTAATGCCCAGGTGATGCCGGTCTGGTCCGTGCAAGTGTGGCCGTTATGGGAGGCGCTGGATTTGGTACAGTCGATCCCACGATTAGCAGCCTGTTGAAGAAGTCCGCGTAGCGTCTGCCCCCTGTGGCGGACGTGGTTTTGGAATCCGCTATCGCCTTCCTACGTCCGCCACGGGGGGCGGACGCTACGAACTCGGGTGGACAACACTTCTTCAACAGGCTGCCACGGGGGGCGGCCGCTACACAACAAGGGATTCCGCTCTATTCCTTGCAAAACCGTTTCACGACGGTTTCGATCAATTCCGCTGCCCGACGGAACTCGTCCTTCGGCAGCGACTCGTTTGGTTTATGGGCGACTTCGATGGTGCCCGGACCGCAGAGGACGCAGTCAAGCCCCATCGCCTGCAGCGCGCCCGCGTCGGTGGCGTACGACACGCCGTAGCTTCGCGACTGTGAAAGTAGGTCGCAAAGCGTTCGGTGAACGGGCGCACCCTCCGCGAGCAGCATCGGCGGACTGTCATGCACGAATTCGAAATCGGCATCATCGCTACCGGCTGCGTCGGCGACGATGTTCCTAACCCGCTCCACAAACGGCGCCGCCTCCATGCCGGGTAGCAACCTCACCGAAAGCTCGATCACGCATCGATCGGGGACGATGTTGACGGCAGTGCCTCCGGTGATGCGCCCCACGTTGAGCGCCACAAACGGCGTCTCGGGAAACAGCGCCACATTCGGACCGCCCTCCTCCTCGAGGGCCGATCGCAGCGCCGCCAATCCCGCGACGATCCGAGCGGCCGGCTCGATCGCGCTGCGCCCAAGGTGCGGATAGCCGCTGTGCGCCGGAACGCCACGAACGGTGACCCGCATTTCGAGGAGCCCCTTGTGCATGCGGACCGCGCGGAGCGAGGTCGGCTCGCCGACGATGACGCTCCTTGGAAAGCTGACCGGTAGCCCCGCGATCGAACCGCCGGTCTGCTGCCATTCGGCCGCGAGACGCTTCGCCCCGAGCAGACCGACTTCCTCATCATGGGTCAGGAGCAGCATGAGCGGGTGCGTGAGATCGTCGCGGCAAACCAAGCACATCGCGTTCATCGCCAATGCGACGAAGCCCTTCATGTCGCAGGAACCACGACCGAAGTAGTGCGTGGCGTCGTCGACCAGCGAGAACGGATCGGTGCGCCATTCGGGTTCGCACGCGGGCACGACGTCGAGGTGTCCGCACAATACGAGACCGTCCGGATCGACACCGCCGCCCTTGGTATCTTTGCCGCGCCCATCGATTCGCGCGATCAGGTTGACCTTGGTTCCGTCGGCATCAGGGTGCCGCAATACGTCGATGCCCGGCCGATCGAGGTACTCGCACACGAAATCGGCGATGGGGACATTGCTCTTTGTGCTCGTCGAATCGTACGAGACGAGTCGTGCGAGGAGCTCCGCGTTGGACAGCGTGGCGATCATACTATGGGTCATCGTATCGCCGAAGCATCGCGGTGTCAGCCGCGCGGATACACCGGGGCACGCCGGGGGGAGCATGAGAGACTTGGCGATATCCAAAACGACCGCGGAGGGATCTATGGCGTTTGGCGACGGCTTGCGCCCGGCAGGTGTTTGGTGGCTCGTCGCCTACGCACAGTGGCCGCGATGTAGCGTCCGCCCCCCGCGGCGGACGTAGCCATGCGAGACGCCTGCGAATTCCTATGGCCGCCGCAGGCGGCGGCGGGGCTATGGGCCAAACACGTACTACGCCCGTGGCCAAGTTCTGCCGCCCCTCCGAGGCTCCCTGCATGAGGCGCTATTTTTCAACGCCCGATCAGTACGTTGGTTGAGGGACCGGCTCTTCGATGAGTCGGATGAGGTTGCGGATTTCGAAGGGCATGGCGAGATAGGAATCGAACCCCTCTTGGAGGAGCTGCGCCCCGCGTGCCTCGGAGAGGCCGACGGCGGTACCGATCAGACGGGTCGTCGATAGTTCCGGTTTGAGCCGGAGGCACCGGCAAATCGATTCCGGAACAACGTCGGCCAAAGAGACGTCGATAAGAATGACATGCGGCGTCACTTCGTTGGCGACCAACCCGGCCTCGAACGCCGATTCGGCCAAATAAGCGTCGTACGAACCGTCACTCGCAAGGGCATCCGCGACCGCTCGCGCACGCTCCGGATCGCCGTCGAGCAAGAGGACGCGCGTCGTGCCGTCGTCCAGCCCATCGAGCGGCATGCCGTGCACACGCATGAAGCGGACCAGTTGGTCGACCGGAATCCTCCGATCCTTGCTGCCGGGAATGCGATAGCCGCGGAGTTGTCCGGAATCGAACCACTTCGAGACGGTGCGCGGTGCCACGTGGCAGATCTTGGCAACTTGGCCCGTAGTGAAGACCGTCTTGTCCGTAGCCATCTGACGCTCCATCACGCACCGCACCTTTTCCATCGGCAATGCGTATCATCGGTCCGGTAGCCCGCCGACCGTCCCTGTCATGCTGCGCTTCATCGGCAGGGATGCGCACTTTCTGGATCAACGCAGCCATGAGGACACCGATAACGTACGGCAACGGCACACTTGGGGGAGATGATCGCCATCCCCTGCCGGTGCAATGCGCCCACGACCGGTTCGGCTCTGAGTTATTATAGGCCTCCGGTTTTGTGGTTTCCACCGAATCCACCCCGCGTGGGGCAATTCGGCGTATCCCGGTGGCTCCGCGTCCGGCACGGCTACGGTCCGGTTTGCGACTCCTCGTACCCACATCGCGATAGGACTCGACCCGTACGTGTTTAGCGGTTTTCCCGCCAACGCACGGTAGCGTCCGCCCCCCGTGGCGGACGTAGGCACCCGAAACGCTCCCGAACTTCT
>JADFHG010000247.1 GCA_022567365.1 Planctomycetota bacterium
CCGATCTCCGCGGGCCTGAGGTGGAGGACCGCGCCTGCGGGTATCTGCTCTTGACCAGCCTGGCGCCCCCTTGTGTCGAGTTGAGGAATCCGCCCGGCAATGGCGGCGAGTCTCCTGACTGGGCCAGGAGTGTCGTCCTGGATGCCGCGTTGCCCGACGGCTAGCAGCCTGTTGAAAAAGTAGCGGCCGCCCCCCGTGGCGGCCGTAGAACGGCGATAGCAGTCTCAACAGCCACGTCCGCCACAGGGGGCGGACGCTACCAGGAGTTCTTCAACAGGCTGTTAGAGCCCTTTTCCGTAACACGAGGTTGCGAATCGGCTCGGCGCCGGCAAGCCGGCAAGCCGGTTGTACGGGGTTTCGCCCCCGCCCCCGTCCGAACCCGCAAACCTCAACATTGGCGACACGCTAGTCGCCGCTTATCCACCGAGCAACGTTAACACGTTCTGGGCCTGGGCATTGGCGATCGCGAGGACGCTGTTTCCGGCTTGAACGAGGATCTGTGCCCTGGTCAGCTCGGTCGTCTCCTTCGCGAAATCCGTATCGCGTACCGATGATTCGGACGCCGTCAGATTCTCGGCCGTAATCTGCAACTGATTGATGTTCGTCCGGAGCGTGTTTCGCTCGAACGCGCCGAGCCGCCCGCGGAGTACGGCCACTTCGGTGATCACCTTGTCGATGATATCCGATCCCTGCTTGAACGTCTTGGTCTTGAGCGCATGCGGCTGCCCTTTTTTCAACTCGGAGAGGAAGCCCACAATGTTGTCACCGAGCTTGTTGGCCTGCATGCTCGCGATACCGATGTTCTCTTGCTGATTGGTATTGGCCCTCGGACCCAACTGGAAGAGCGCGCCCCCACCGGTGATGGCGAAGCTCGTGGAGCCTATGCCGAAGGAGGTCTGCAGCGTAATGTCGAGCTTGAGAAGCGACGTACTGAGTGAGAGGACCAACCCGTCGGCGACCGTAGCCGCACCGTTGATCGTCGCTACGGCATCGACACCGGTCGCCCGCGGATCCGTGGAGCCGTCGACCGGGTCGGTGACGGGGAACGGAGCGGACGTCGTCGTGTCCGTCAACGCGGTAACGCTCACGAATGAGTTGCTACCGTACGTGCGGCTGAAAATACGCATCCCCGCGCTTCCACCGGTCCCGCTGGACTTGGCGGTCACGCCCGTGGCGTCGGAAACGCCGTTGATCTGCGTGACCATATCGACGGTGGTCATGCTGGCGGGGAAATTGAGCGTAACAATGCCGTCAGGCCCCTTGATATCGACGGTGACGGCGCTGGCGCCGATCCCCGCCGCGGTGAATTGCAGCTCCGCCTGGCGCGCCGACGTGGAGACCACCACGTTGACGGGAATGAAGGCGTTGGTGCCGAACTTCGCCGAGAATATGCTGACATCCGCGAGGGACGAACTCACGATACCGCTCGTGATGTAGTCGAGACCGCCGTCGAGCAGTTTTCGGCCCGCAAACGTGGTCGTATTGGCAATCCGCGTGATCGACTCGATCGCCGAGTCGATCTGGAGCTGGTTCGCGTTCGTTTCCGCATCCGAGAATGCGCCGGTGTTGGCGGCCTCGATGATGAGTCCCTGAATATCGATGAGCAGCGCCGCCACTTCATTGAGCGCGCCTTCGGTCGTTGCGATCACGGCGATCGCGCGGTTGGAGTTGTCAATGGCCTGGGTGACCGCTGAGATCTCCGAGCGAAGCCGTTCGGACACGATGAGTCCGGCGGGGTCGTCGGCTCCGCGGTTGATTCTCAAACCGCTCGCCAGTCGTTCGAGCGATATTCCCAATGCTCGTTGGGAGACCGCAAGATGCCGCTGTGAGACCAGCGACGGTATGTTGGTATTGATCGTCGACATGAGCAATCCTCCTTGATTACCCGTACGTTGCGAAGCGAAACCCTATTCGGTTCCTTCGGTAAGGCTCAAATGCCAAACATTGGCATTCCGTGCATTGCCTCGCCGCTCCTTAGTGCGGCGTTGGTTTTTCTCGGTCTTGGTCATTCTCCGGAACGTCGTCCGGCAGATCCTTGGGTTTGAGCTTGGCCGCCTTCTCGTTTTCCCGTTTGATCGCGTCGTACACTTCCTTGCGATGCACCTGAATATGGCGCGGGGCGGTGATACCCAATCGTACTTTATCACCTCTGATGTCGACGACCGTGATCTCCACGTCGTCACCGATCATGATGGTCTCGTCACGTTGTCTCGACAGCACCAACATGCCTGGCTCCTTCCTTGGTCATGCCGATGCGCGTCCCGGTGGTCCTCCGGACAGCGAGGGTCGACCGCTTCGTCGCGGTTCCCCCAAGTGTGTCGTCGGTGCGACACCCGATCTCTCGCCCGCCTCATCCACCGCGTGGACACGAATTCGGCTACGCTGGCGCGGCTCTTGGCCGCGAGGCAACATTGTAACCTGAACACGCATGGAAACACCACCCGACGCGCTGGCAGCCCGCTTGCGGGTACCACACCCACAAATTGGGCGTCTTCAACGGCCTGCTAGGCGGTCTTACCCATAACGCGCCGTACCGGTACGCGCATCAGCGGATGGCGAGTCGTGTAGCGGCGATCACTGAGGACCAGTTGTCTCGCTCGACGATTTTCGACGTTGACGACCAGCGGTCCCTGAAAGTTACCCGTCAGCATGTCGTCGACCTTGTTCACGATCACGAATACCTGCGCGTTGTCCGCGTCGGAAAGACCGATCATCGCAAGGTCGTCGAGCTTGACCGGAACCTTGTATTCCGTGACAAAAAGCCGCGGATCGCAGACGACGAACGCCAAGTCCGTGCGCTCGACCGCCTGAAGCCAGTAGAACCCACTGCCCTCGCCCGTTTGAATCAGGGCATATTCCTTATCGTCCGGAAAGCCCAGTATCCCGTCATCAAAACGGATCAGCCGGGTCGGATCCACTTCCATTCGTCCAAAGCGCGACGTTTCAATGATCATCGCGAGTCTCCCATGACAAATCCCTCGCGGTCGGCGTCGCAGGATGCGGCAACCGATTCCCGGCTGCATCTTCGATAACACCGCGATCGCCCGCGACGCGTACGACGCGCCGCGTCCCGATGCCTCCGCATCGGGCAACCAATATCTTGACGGCGCCTTGTCCGACGACGCCGAATCCCTGCTCCATTCCTCTCGGCAAACCCTCGCCGTTTGTTCCAACTATTATGACTAACTTTGGCACTTATTTGTGCTGCGACATGCCAAAGCGTTGTCACACGAATTCGCCCTCGGTATTCGAGTCATCGATAGCCCTATCGAAGAAAATCCAGCAGCGACAGACTCAAGAGCTGCGCCCCCGTCTGCATGGTCGCCTGCACTTGAAACTGGGCCGCCTGCAACTGCGTCACCGCTTTGACGAAGTCCAAATCCCGCACCTCGGAAAGGAATATCTCCGTCGTGATTCCGGCGTCTCTCATCTGCTCGAGACCGGCCCGCATCGACTGAGAGCGCGCTCCGATGATACCGTGCACGCGCGTTACCTCCTGCGTCAGCGTGTCCAAACGCCCACTCGCAATCGATATGCCCTGCGTGTCGTCCCGTCGAAGCGCGTCCTCCAACTGAATCAGCGCATCGAGGATCCCCTCCGTGCGCGCCGGATTGACGTCTTCGCCGATCAGCGAGGATTGTCCGTCGCCCGCGACTTGAACAAGACCGAGATCCCCGGCTGCCGACGAGAGGTTCGCATTGGACACGCGAAGCGTCCCATTACCTCCCGTGGAATCCGAGATATGAATTCCGTTACCCTCGTCCGTGAACGAGGCCGTAATCGCCACACCCGCCTCGGACGCGGTCGTGTTGATCAGATCGATCACGTCGCCGATCGTCTCGGCGCCGTCGAGGACTACATCCAAGACCGACCCGTTCATCGTTTCGATCGAAAGGTCCGCGTCTCCCTCGACAATCCCGACGCCCAGACCGTTGTTCAATCGATCGAGCGGCGTACTCGAGTCCATCGTTCGGATTCCCAGGTCTGTCGCCGTCGTACCGCCGTTTTCCGCGACGGACAGCGACGTCCCGGATACCCGATTGAAGAGGTCGATACCGGTTCGGTCATCGTTGATTCGAGCGAGTACGAACACGTCTGCGTTGTTGATTCTGTTGATGATGTCCTGCATCGTGGCGGCGTCGCTGATGTCGACGGTCGCGGTCTTTGATCCATTCGTAATCACCAATCCGCTGGTCATGTCGATACCCGCGCCGCTCGTGATCGCCGCGACCGGTGTCAGTTGGGTCAACCGCGCACCCAGATCGTCCCCGATGATGGGTGCGGAGATCGGTCCGCTGGTTAGGATGCCCAGGTCGCTCGCCACGACGCCGGTGCCCGTATCGGAGATCGCGAGATCGGAACCACCCGGAGCGATCACCAGACCGGTCTCTGCGAGCGATGCCGTCACCGCGGAACCGACGGTGGCTGCGGCGGCGTTTATCAGATCGACGACGTCGCCGATCGTGTTCGCCTCGGCAAGATCGACCGTGAAGACGCCGGCGCCGGTCGGTTCGTTGAACACGAGCTGCCCGAGTCTTATCCCCAGACCGATCGCCCCGGCGAGATCATCCAACCGCGTTGATTCCGTGAGGTTGGGCGAAAGATCGACACCACCGACCACACTTGCGGAGAGACTGCTATATAGCACGCTGCCGGGTACGCTGATCTCGGCCGTCGTGCTGGCATCGATCCGAGCAAGCAGCGGGCTTGTGTCGCCGACGTAGGCGATCCCGCCGAGGACGTCGATGAAAGGGCGCGTGGTCGTCGCTTGGCCCGCGAAGAGGTATCGACCGTTGAACGTGCGGTTGCCGACGGACTGGAGCTGTCCGCGAATGCTGGCGATCAGCGCGGCGCCGGCATCGCGTTCGGCGGCGCTCGTCAGATTGCTGATGTTCTGGCTCGCGATGCCCTGCGCTTCGATCAGGAGACCGTTGATCTCCGAGAGAGCGGAGTCCGCGGCGGAGAGCGTGTTGTCGGCGCTCTGCAGGTTGCGCACAAGCTGCGACTGTTGGGATAGCGTTTGATCGAGTTGGAGCGACCGGGCGGCCGCCACCGGATCTTCGCTCGGCGAGACGAACGCCCGACCGGTCGCGATCCGACGCTGCGCGAGAAACATCTCGAGCTGGCTGAGGCGGATCGAATCGCCCAGAAGCGTCGTGCGCAGGTTCTGGCTGACTCGTCCCACGTTGATCGGGCTGACTGGCATCGTCAAACTTCCCCGGCGCCAACGTTGGCGCCGCACCGTAATCCCTCAATTGCTAGCGGATCAGAGCGATCAATTGCGCTAGCAGGTCGTTCACCACGCTGATGTACCTCGCCGCACCCTGGAAGGCGCGCTCAAACTTGAGAAGGGATATCGCCTCCTCGTCGAGATTGACCCCACTGACGCTTTCCTTCTGCGCCTGGAGCGAACTCAATATGGCCGCGGTCGCGTCCGCCGCGCCGTTCGCGTCGGACCCGGCCACCGCGACCTTGCTGGCGATCGACCCGTAGAACGAAGGGATCGACGTCCCGTTGAGCGATCCGGCGGCGGTATTGGCGAGTTCCGCGATTGCAATCGCCGTGGCCGCATCACCCGCGAGAAAGACGGACGAGGCGGCTAGCAGCGATGGGTCGGCGATGAGATCCTCGTTGACCGCGATATCCGCGGCACTCGAACCAGTGAAAAACGTGTTGATGCCGAGCGCCGCGAGAATCCCGGATGTATCCGGCCGCGCCTCCAGACCGTCGTGACCGAACGTGAATGAGAACCCGTCGGCGGCGGTCAGTGCCAATCTGTTGTCGCTCGTGACGCTCGCGGTCACCCCGGTCACCGTCTCGTTGAAGTCCGCGACGAGCGATTCGAGCGTCGTGTCGTCGTCGATCCCGTCCAGGTCGATGTCGATCTCATACGAAACCGGCGTGCCGGTTGTGTCGTCCGCGACGGTGATGAAAAAGCTCCCGTTCGACGGTGAAACGGCGAGGCCCGCCGCGGTGCCGTCGAGCGCCACGTCCGTACTGAGCAAGGAAACACTACCCGTGATCGAATCGAACGG
>JADFHG010000248.1 GCA_022567365.1 Planctomycetota bacterium
AGCGCGCCCTTCATCACTCAATCGAACAATGTACTTCTTCTGCATCGGGAAACCTCCTTGTCTTCCGAAACGTCAAGAACAAGAAGGCAAGATAACCCAAATTCTGAGCCGTGACAAAGCACTAGTTGTTCGACCGCCGACGAAGAGTCACTGGTTCACGACCGCCGCCGCCGTAGTAGTAGGACGAGTGCGCCGCCGGTGACGAGCAACAGCGTCGCCGGATCGGGCACAATCGTGACCTCCGCCGTGCCCAGAAGCCCCGTTACGTCGAGACCGGGGATCTTCCCGTCGAAGATGTTGGTCGTAAACCCGCCCAAACTCTCCGGGATCGTGATCTCGGTCAGCGGGGTTTCGGCCTCGGCGGTGAAGGTGAACGTCGTGATCAGAAACCCCTCGGGCGTGGCGAAGGGCAGTGGCCCGAGCAATTGTGAGAGTGCCGTAAACCACGCATCACCGTCGAGCCAGGTGCTGTTCAAACCGCCCGAAGGAAACCCCGGGTGGAGCCATTCATACGGCCCGTTCTCGTTCGAACCGGTCAGCGACAGCTTATCGGGCTCCCAATCCAGGATGACCTGCAAGGCGGCAATCGATTGCGCGAACGGCGAGTCCGAGACAGCCATCAGCCCGATCTCGAACGTTTCCCCGACCTCCACCGTTTGCGCCGGAGGATCCCACACTAGGTTGATGTTCGCCACCGCGCTCGTCGAACCCAATCCCGCCAACACCGCCGTGAAGACGATGACGGGCATTCGTGGAAATAGCGTAGGCATGGTGCTTCCTCCTCTTCGGATCACTCTGCCGCATGCCCCCTACGGAGCACGCCTCCCCAGTATACCGGGATGCTCAAGGTTTTTCAAGCGAAGCGCGCGGATTCGAGACGGTTGCATGCGAGCAGCCTGTTGAAAAACTCCGTGTAGCGTCCGCCCCCCGTGGCGGACGTCGCTTTCAAGATCGTTGTCGCCGTTCTACGGCCGCCACAGGGGGCGGCCGCTACTTTCTCGGCGGATCACCGCTTTTTCAACAGGCTGCTAGGGCCGTGAGGGAGGGGACGCGCTTTCACTGGTCAAGCCGTTTCCTGACGGTTACCGTTCGGATCAGGCCCGCCTCCCCAATTCTGAATCGCTACACTAGCGCATGCGGCTCAAAACACAGAATCGGTAAATGTTCCATAGCGTTGTCTGTTGTTGGGTAGCGTGCGACACCTCGAACACCCCCTGGTATCCTACGGCCGCCACGGGGGGCGGCCGCTACATCGAACCAGTTTTCAGACAGAGCTTAGTACACTCCCTCCACCACCGGTGTCGCGAAACCTGAAAAGGGCCTGACGTCCGCGGCGCCGTCCCATGGGTATGCGTCGCAGGGCGGCCGGCGGACCGCTTCGTCGCGTTCCAGAAAACGCGGGATGAAGAACTCCTTGGTCAGCGTCGTGAGTCGGACGCGCCCGACCTCGCCATAATCGACGATCCGCTCCGGCTCGTCGGGATCGACCACCTCGATCATCGCCCGCGGAGCGGGAGGGTGGTAGATAATGCTGTAATTGTCCGCGGGGTCGAACGGTTTGTGGCACGCGAGGCCCATGAGCGTGTTGCCGTACGTCGGCACGAAGTCGATGGCGCCTTCCAAGAGCTCTTCGCGGGCGAACCTGTGGAACTGCGCGGTGAGTTGCGTCCCGCCGCAGAAGACGCCCCTTATGCCCAGCTTCACGAGGGAGACCCGCTCGCAAAGCGCCTCGAGCAGCTTGGGCGTCGTGAATATGCACTCGATGTCCGCGTGGGCGCGCAGCAGTGTGAGGCCCTGATTGATCACGTGGTCTTTGTACTCGTGCATCTCGGCCATACGTCCGGCGCGGACGAGCTTGCCCACCCAACGGGGGTCCATATCGACGCAAAAGCAGATGCCTCCGCGATGTTGGCAGAGGTGCTCGACGGCGAGTCTGAGACGGCGCGGACCCGAAGGGCCGAGCATCAGCCAATCGGCCCCGCGCGGAAACGCCTTGTCGTCGAGCGTTTCGCTGAAGGCCTCGTAGTCGATGCGGAAATCCTCGATGTTGATGCGGCTTTTCGGCACACCCGTTGTCCCGCCGGTCTCGAACGTGAACACCGGCCGGCCTGCGTACGCCTTTGGTACCCACCGCCGAACGGGGCCGCCGCGCAGCCACTCGTCCTCGAATAGCGCGAAGCGGGCGAGGTCGTCGTAGCACTGGACCGCCTCTCGCGGATTCCAATCGAGCTTCTTCGCATAGTCGAGCCAGAACGGGCACCCCGTCTTCGGATCGAAATGCCACGCGACGATCTCGCGCGTATGCGCATCCAGACGCGCTCTTGCCTGCCGCACGCGTTCGTCGAGCGAATCCGCCACCACAGTTTGCTCCATGAGTCCCGCTCCCAACCACCCGGGCTTCGACTGGTTTCCCAACCCGTAGTGTCCGGCGCTTTGCCGTTGATTGCAAGCCGGTCGATCATCGCCGAAGATCGCTGCGTGCCGACTGTTCCGCCGGTTGATCGTTAGCATTCCGGGAAGCGGTGAAGCGGGGCGCCAGAGGCCCGATTGAATTGCGCGGAATTGCCATCCGCTCTATGTGCGGTTTCAATGTGGGGGGAGCGAGCGATGAGCAATACGCCACAACCCTATACGTTTGATCGCGTCGTGCGGCTGATCATCAGCGCGGCCTTGCTGGTCGCGGTGTTCGCCCTGCTACGCTACCTCTCGGACGTGCTGCTGCCGTTCGCGGCTGCCGTCGTGTTGGCCTACCTGCTCAACCCGCTCGTGACGCTGTTCGAGCGAAAGACACATCGTCGCGGATTCGCCGTCGCGCTGACGTTGGGCGGTCTGGCCATTGTCGCGATGGCGTTGGTACTCATTGTGGTGCCGCTGGTTGCCGGTCAGGTGAGTCGTTTCTCAGCAAATCTGCATACCCTGCAAACAGACCTGACGGCCGCAGTGGCCGCCAAAGTCAACGCCGCCGCCGCCGAGCCGCCGCCGCACGGTTCCGACACCACAGAGGGTGATTCGTCCGCGGAGAACGGCGCCGACGCAGGGACGTCCGCACTGGGCGTGCGCGAGCTGATCGAACACTGGCCCCAGTTTCGACGGGGGCTGCGCGATGACCGACAATCCGCATGGCAAGGGTTGCTCAATGCCGTTTCGGGTACCCTGGTCGGGGGCGTCTTGGTCGAGTCGGCGGATTTCATCAGCAGTGAACGATTCGAGGATTTCATTTTGGACGCGGCCAAGGGTTTGGCCGTCGGCGGTTGGAATGTCCTCTCGATGGTGGTCAACTTCCTGATCGGTTTGACCGGGTTGATCATCGTCGGGCTCTATCTCGGCTTCCTGCTATTGGACTTCCCTGAATATGCCCGCACGTGGCAGTCGTTCCTGCCGCCGGCGTATCGTCCGGCAATTGTGGAGTTTCTGGCCGAGTTCAACGTGGCCATGCGGCGATATTTCCGCGGTCAGTCGATCGTGGCGGGTTTGATGGGCGCGCTCTTCGCGATTGGTTTCTCGATCATCGGTCTGCCGCTGGCCGTGCCGTTCGGACTCTTCGTAGGGCTCTTGAATATGGTGCCCTATCTGCAGGTGGTCGCGCTCGTCCCCGCGGCTCTGCTCGCCGTCCTCCGATCGGTCGAAGACGGCGGGAGCCTTACGGCGTCGCTGCTTCTCGTGCTGGCGGTCTTCGCGGTGGCCCAGCTCATACAAGACACGATCATCACGCCGCGAATCATGGGCAAGGCGACGGGTCTGAGGCCGGTCGCGATCCTGCTCGGCATATTCATCTGGGGTAAGTTGCTCGGTTTTCTCGGGCTGATGCTCGCGATACCACTGACGTGTCTAGGGATCGCGTACTATCGCCGCTGGATCTTGATGCACCCGGTCGCGGAGACGAAGATCGCCAAAGAAGGGACGTCCTAACCGACGGCGGAGAACGTGCGCCATGGGCTGGGTGCATGGTGAGCGGTTCTTCCGCCAACGCATGGTAGTCGCGATGTAGCGTCCGCCCCCCGTGGCGGACATGGGCATGCGAAACGCTCTCGAACTTCTACGATCCGCCGCGGGGAGCGGTCGCTACGCACTATACACATGCCGGGCTGGAAACCCGTGCCCCACGTTTTTCCACAGACTATTCACCCGTATCGAGGTTGACCATTGAATACCAACAACATTGCCGTCATCGGCGCGGGAACCATGGGCGCCGGTATTGCGCAGCTCGCGGCCGCCCATGGATGCACCGTACATCTGATCGATCTCTCCGCCGAGGTTCTCGCGAAGGCGGTCGCGGACATCCGAAAACGCTACGCCCGCAGTGTCGAGAAGGGGCGAATGAGCACGGAAGATGCCGACGCCGCGATCGCCCGAATCCGAACGTCGGGCGCGATTGCAGGCCTCGATGATGTGGAGCTTGTCATCGAGGCCGTCGTCGAGAGGCTCGACGTCAAACACGCCGTCTTCGCTTCCCTCGAAAAGGCGACGCCGCCGTCGGCCGTGTTGGCCACGAACACCTCGTCGCTCTCCGTCGGGCGAATCGCCGAGCGCGTGAGCGACCCATCTCGTGTCATCGGAATGCACTTTTTCAACCCGGCGCCGGTCATGCCGCTCGTCGAAGTCATCGCGGCCAAGGAGAGTTCGCCCGAGAGCGTGTCGGTCGGTTTCGACGCGGCCCGCGCGTGGGGCAAGGTTCCCGTCTGCGCGAAGGACACACCGGGCTTTATCGTCAATCGAGTCGCGCGGGGCTTCTACCTGGAGGCCCTGCGCCTGCTCGGCGAGGGGGTGGCCGGTGTCGACGAGATCGACCTCGTCATGCGGACACACGGGAAGTTCCGCATGGGACCGTTCGAACTCATGGACCTCGTCGGGCTTGACGTCAACTACGCGGTCAGCGCGTCGGTGCATGAACGAATGGACGGGCACGCGCGCTTCGCGCCTCATCCGATTCAGCGCGCACTCGTCGATGCGGGTAGCCTTGGCCGAAAAACCGGACGCGGGTTTTACGACTACAGCGGCGAAGCGCCGATCCCCGCGCAGGGCGTCGATCGGCAAAGCTTCGAGCTGACGCCGCTGCTGAGCGAGACCGTTCTCGCGTTCACGGTCAGGTCCGGCGCCCCGACGGCGGGTGCGACCGAGCAGTACGTCTTCTCGCGCATCCTCGCGGCGATCATCAACGAGGCAGGCTTCGCCTATTCGCAAGGCGTCGCCGACTCGGCGGACATCGACACGGCCATGCAAAAGGGCACGAACTATCCCAAGGGTCCGCTGGCGTGGGCCGACGAGATCGGCCACGAAACCGTCGCCGGCGTGCTGCGAAGAATGAACGAAATGGTCACCGACGGCCGCTACGCGCCGGCGCCTTTGTTTGTGTAGTGGTCCGATGAAGAATGTCTCACAGTCTGTTGAAGAAGTCTGATCTGTATGTGTGGCACCGGCTAATAGCCGGTGTCAAGACGGGCTATTGGCCCGTACCACACTTTTTCAACGGGCTGCTCGTGCATCTTCACGCGCAGCCATGCGCGTTTGTGAGGACGACCCAAATCCGAACCGCGACCGAAGGAAGCGGCGGTTGGCCCCACCTTGTTTCGAGGTAGGGGAAACCAAGCCGCACAACGGGGAGGGCGAGGCCCCTGCCGAGCCGCCCGCCCACGCGAGAGGGCATATGAAACGAGCGATCCAACTTCGTCGTATGTTAGTCTCTGTCGGCGCCATGCTGTCTCCCATTCCGTCCGCGCATGGGCAGGAATTCCGTGAACCGATCGCACAGAACGGCATTCCGATCTCGACACTCGAAACCGCGTTCGCGGAGATTCGCAAGATACTGGAACCACAGTTCGAGGAACTTCTTCGGACGCCGGCAACGCATATCGTCGCCAAACGAGAAACCCTGCGATGCATGGAACAGTGGGACGAGGAAGACGCGCCGATTGCGATGTACTTGCGGGAATTCGCGATCGACATCCCATTGGCCCGAGTGAAGGCGGGCGGTTCGCCGTTGCACTGGGCCGGCGGACCGCGATTCAGGCTCTCGAACGGGTGGTGGGTTATCT